>DATJDF010000429.1:0-34721 GCA_035497555.1 Arachidicoccus sp.
TGACAGGAAACAGGTACGGTACTTACCGGAATTGCAATTTCAATATAGTATTTTTCATCCTTCTGGAGAAGATTTATATCTACAACTAAACCCAGATGATTGACAATTTTATTTGGCAAGTCATCCATTAACCTTTGATAACCCCTCCACTCCCGTAATTTTCCCCTTATCGTCCAAGCCAACATACAGGTGACCACCTTATGCATTAGCGAATCCGCATATCCACCTTAAGTGTTCATCTCTCCAAGATTCTTTATATTCAATAGTTTGTGTTTCCGGCATTTTTTTCATTATGGCATTGAAGAATAACAAAGGCAATCGCCTTATTATAGTAACCGACATTTAACCAAGCGAAAAATGCCCCACAAAATCGATATCGTGAGGCATTTTTTTATTTGTGACCCCGGAGAGGCTCGAACTCTCGGCCCGCTGATTAAGAGTCAGCTGCTCTACCAACTGAGCTACAGAGTCAATTGAGGGTGCAATTTCAGTAATAAATTCGTTTATTCCAAATAGGATTTTAAAAAAATATACTTTTTTATCAGATAACCATCCCTTAGACAACACTTGAGATTGGAAAATCTTTGCTAGTCCTTCGGTTAATCACCGCTGATATCCATGATGCATCAGCAGCCAGGAAGCACTCTGATAATAGGTGATGGCTTCATCGACCAATTTCTGATTCAACGTCTTCATAGGTATCTCCTGATATTTTGCCTGAAACTGTTCTTGGATACCTGGCTGAGGTTTTAATTTTAGCTGGTATTGTTTAACCTGTTTGACCGGTGATAAGATAGTCAGGACACTGTCTTTGACATAGCCCATATCCTGATAGGTAGCCATAAAAGCCCTGGGCTGGTAACTCTTCTTTCGGATATCCTGCCCGAAGAACTTACTCCTATAGCTAAAATGCATTAGCCCCAGTATTGTAGGCATCAGATCCATCTGGGAGGCCATCGTGGTCACCTGCTCAGGCTGGATAAAGCCCTTGCTGTAAACAATAGCAGGAATCCGGTATTTATCCATCGGAAGCTCCGTTCTACCAGCCGAGGAGGAACAATGATCTGCCAAAATGATAAATATGGTATTATTAAACCAAGGCTGCTTTTCAGCCATTTTAAAGAACTGCTGTAGAGCGTAATCGGTATACATTACGCCACCCTTTCTGGATTTGGCATCCCCAGGGATGCTTATTTTGCCATTTGGGTAGGTAAAAGGACGGTGGTTACTGACTGTCATCCAGTGATTGAAAAATAACTTTCCTTGTCTGGCTTCTGTGTTCATGGTCTGGATGGCCTTTTTAGCCATATCCTCGTCACAGACACCCCATACATTGGCAAAGCTGATTTCTGTTTCCGCAAAATTATCCCGATCAACTACTTCATAACCATTGCCTACGTAAAAGTCTTTCATATTATCGAAGTAGCTATAGCCTCCATAGAGAAACTTAACCCGGTAATCACGGGCTTTGAAGAGATACCCGATACCAAACTTATTTTTATTGTCTAGTCTTTTAATAATACTCTCGCCCGGTGTTGGTGGCAGGCTAAGCGTCACCGCTTCCAGTCCCCGCACCGTGCGGTTGCCGGTCGCGTACAGGTTGGTAAAAAAGAGGCTTTGGTCAGCTAGGGAATCCAGAAATGGCGTCAAATTATCTTTGTTCCCAAAATGAGCCATGTAATCTGCACTAAGGCTTTCAACAGTAATAAGTACCACATTTTTATGGACTTCTGGAAGGCTGTCGCTAATCATTCTTTCTGTATTAAGGCGACCATTCTGCATCTGACCTTTGATGCCTGGTATCTCCTTTTGCAGCTGATTAAAGACTTTAGTGCTGTCGAGTGTAGGATAGAACTTAAAATAATTGAGCTCGTTATGGGTATAAGCCATATAGAACTTATAGACACCATCTGCCTGTAATTCATTGGCGAAGATATTAGGCGCATTTTCCAGGCGGCTCAGTCCAGGGATGGCCACCCATCCCAGGAGGATGACAGCCACATTGATGACAATTAGCACCAGCTTCTCTTTGAAGCTGGGCAAATGCTTTAGATAACCTTTTGTTTTCCGAACGATAAGCCAGGTTATAATAAAAGCGACAATGCCTATACCGGCAAACAGTGGAACCACCGGATAGGATTCCATAATATTGCCGATGACCTCATTGGTATAGATGAGATAATCCACCGCAATAAAGTTGTATCTGACACCGAATTCATTAAAAAAGGTCCATTCGCTGGCGGTATTTAGAAGAATGCAGGTAACAAAGACAAAAATGCAGAAGCTATAAGCCCCCAGACGGATTTTGTATCTGTAATTTTGTGTTTCATTGTCATTACCATTTTTAAAGCCAATTCCCTTGAACCGCGCCTTTCTAGTCTCGTTGCCCTGGTTAACAGTATTATCCTTTAGATTAGTATTGTCTTCATGCTTGCCGCTGCCTTTCGGTTTAAACAGCATGAGTCCAAACATAACCGTTTTGATGCCAAGAAAAATAGATCCTAATAGTGGCAATACGCTGCCATATTCATTGAGGATGGTATTGAAGAAGGTGACATATATAAATAACAGTAAGAGTATAGCGAATATGATCTGTCCATAGGGCTTTTTATACTTGCCATTGGATAGGAATAGCAGATAGATCCAGAGCAGGGCACCTACCTGGAAGAAGATAAGAATATTGGACAATGCACCTAATACAAATATCTTTATGATATTCATTGTACTTATATGACCCGTAACGATGGGATCAAATAATAAGACAATCCTTAGTAGAGTACAGAGGATCAGGTACAAATAAAGCAGCGCTAGAAAGGGCCGCAAATACGTTTTTATTTGCTTCATGTAGGGATTTATAATACAAAATAATGCCATATTTTCGATTATGCGTTACTAACCGCTGTTATTTTGTGGGATTATTTTTGTTTGTGGTCTTTTTAGACCTTACCTTTGCGGCAGTTCTTTAAAATCTTATCAAGAAAGGCAGAGGGATTGGCCCGATGAAGCCTTGGCAACCTCACGAAAGTGGAAGGTGCCAAATCCAACCGTAAAACGGTTGTTTCTATAATAGTTATATTATCTATTATACTATTTTAGAAATGAACGAGCGGGTAGATAAGTCAGTGTTCAAAATAAATAGATTCCTATCAATATATTTAGCTTGCCTGACGTTTGGCAAGCTTTTTTTTTGCCCCTTTCCTACTTGATATTGGTTTTCACTTAATTTTTTTTGGCAAATAGGAAATTAATCTATTAAATTTGTAGGGTAAAAATGAAAACAACGGATTCTATACGCTCTCTGACTGCCTTCGCGCCTGCGAAGGAGTATTGTTGTTGTATGTGCGCCTAAGCGCACCTATCTCTCCCTTGTGTTTTATGGAGCTACCATGAAAACCCAACCAAATTTTCTTGATTTTTTACATTAACCATTTTTAAATTTTTTCTCCATGAGTGATTTACACTTTGAAACCCTGCAGGTACACGCGGGTCAACCAGTCGAAGCTACTACCCTTTCGCGTGCAGTTCCTATTTACCAGACAACTTCCTTTGTATTCAATGATGTGACGCATGCGGCCAATCTTTTTGGTCTAAAGGAGTTTGGGAATATCTACACCCGGATTATGAACCCGACTACGGATGTTTTCGAACAACGTATTGCGGCTTTAGAAGGCGGTGTTGCCGCAGTTGCGACGGCTTCTGGCATGTCAGCACAGTTTCTGGCTTTGACCAATATTTTGCAGGCAGGAGATAATTTCATATCCTCCCCTTTCGTATATGGTGGCACTTTTAATCAATTCAAGGTTTCCTTTAAAAGATTAGGTATCCAGGCTAAGTTCTCCGAGGATGACCAGGCCGAAAATTTTGAGAAGCTGATTGATGACAGTACGAAAGCTATTTATATTGAAACCATTGGCAATCCAAGACTCAATATTCCTGATTTCGAAAAAATAGCTGCTGTAGCCAAAAAGCATGACTTACCCCTGGTAGTCGACAATACGTTTGGTGCGGGCGGATTTTTATTCCGTCCCTTTGAATGGGGTGCCAATGTCGTTGTGCACGCGGCCACTAAATGGATCGGCGGCCACGGAACCTCGATTGGCGGCGTCGTCATAGACGGTGGCAATTATGATTGGTCTAACGGTAAATTCCCACAATTCTCAGAACCTTCTGAAGGCTATCATGGGCTTAACTTTGGGGCTACTTTTGGAGTGAATAATCCTTTAGGACTACCTAATATAGCTTTTGCGATCCGCGCAAGAGTAGAGGGTTTGCGTGATTTTGGGCCGGCACCAAGTCCTTTTAATTCCTTTCTCTTTACCCAGGGACTGGAAACACTCAGCCTGAGAATGGAACGTACAATAGCTAATACACTGGCGTTGGCTAAATGGCTGGAAGCAAATGAGCAGGTGGATTTTGTCTGGTATCCAGGCCTGGAAAGCAGTCCTTATTACGCTTTAGCACAGAAATACCTACCAAAGGGCGCTGGTGGTGTGCTTAACTTTGGACTTAAGGGTGGTAAAGAAAATGCGCTGAAGGTGATTAATAACTTAAAACTCGCCAGTCTACTCGCAAATGTAGGTGATGCGAAGACTTTAGTTATTCATCCTGCATCTACGACGCATGAACAACTTAGTGAAGAAGCTCAACTGGCTGCCGGGGTCTTACCGAATCAAATTCGGGTAAGTCTTGGTATTGAGCATATTGATGATATTATTGCCGATTTCGATCAGGCAATTAAAGCCCTTGGCTAGGCTAAACCGGGAAGATCGATCCTTCCTAAAGGAAGATCGATCTTCTTTTTTTTATACAAATGGAACAAAACAAACAAGTGGATCAGTCAATTTATCAACATAAAGCATCTATATTTCTGGAAAGTGGCTATGAACTGCCGGCTTTTCATTTACACTATACGACTTACGGCACCTTAAATGCAGCAAAAGACAATGTAATTTGGGTTTTCCATGCACTGACGGCAAGCAGCGAGGCTGCAGAGTGGTGGCCGGGTCTTATCGGGGATCAGAAGATTTTTGACCCTGCTAAGTACTTTATTATCTGTGTGAATATGCCTGGAAGCCATTACGGCAGTCTGAACCCCCTGGATATTAATCCAGCGACCGGCGCGCCTTACTATAAGGATTTCCCTTTATTTACCATTAGGGATATGATTGCTACCTACAAACAACTTAAAAATGCGCTGGGGATTGAAAAAATTTGGCTGGGGATCGGAGGTTCTATGGGTGGTATGCAACTGCTGGAATGGGCCATCATGGAACCAGAGGTTTTTGAAAACATTATCCCAATCGGGACGAATGCAAAGCATTCGCCCTGGGGTGTTGCGTTAAATGCCTCTCAACGGATGGCTATTGAGAGTGACGCAACCTGGGGAGAGCAGCACGCACAGGCTGGTTACGAAGGTATGAAGGTAGCACGTTCTATTGCACTACTATCCTACAGGGACTATAATGCCTATAATCTGACACAGCAGGGATTTAGTCCTGATACGCTGGATAAAGGCGTGGATCAGCAGGTTTTCAGGGCTGAGACCTATCAGCGCTACCAGGGAGAGAAACTGGCCAGGCGCTTCAATGCATTTAGCTACTATGCGCTGAGTCGTTCTATGGATAGTCATGATGTGGGTCGTGACCGGGGCTCGCTGGAACTGGCTTTAGGCCGGATCCAGGCAAATGCACTAGTGATTGGCATTTTTACAGATATTTTGTTCCCGCCGGATGAGCAGATTTTTATTGCAAGTCATATTAAGGACGCGGAGGTGCATATTATCAATTCTATGTATGGCCATGACGGCTTCTTGCTGGAATTTGATACAATTGAGCAATTTATCGCCCATTTTCTAAAATTGAAAAACTAGATCTGAATGAATACGCATAAAGAAATTATTATTGGCATGTTTGGCTTTGGTGTGGTCGGAGAAGGATTGTATAAGATCCTGCAACAGACCCCTTCTTTGAATGCCCGTATTAAGAAAGCCTGTATTAAGCATCCGGGAAAGAAACGTAACGCTCCCGAGGAACTGTTTACAACTGAAAGGGATGTCTTACTGAATGATAAGGAAATTAACGTGATTGTGGAGGTAATTGATGATTCTGTAGCAGCTTATGAGATTGTAACCACCGCCCTTAAAAATGGCAAGGCAGTGGTGAGTGCGAGTAAGAAGATGATTGCAGAACATTTAAGAGAATTACTGGAACTGCAAAAGGAAACCGGTCAACCTTTCTTATGTGAGGCTGCGGCCTGTGCTTCTATTCCAGTTATCCGTAACTTGGAAGAATATTACGATAATGATCTACTGCATTCTATCAGAGCCGTGGTGAACGGATCTACCAACTTTATCTTGACCAAGATGTTTGATGATAAAATTGATTTCCAGGATGCGCTGATCCTAGCTCAACAGCTTGGTTTCGCGGAAAGTGACCCGAGTTTGGATATTGAAGGCTATGATGCAGTCAATAAATGGGTAATTCTGCTGAATCATGCTTACGGGATTGTTGAGACAATTGATAAGATTCTATTCTCTGGTATCCAGAATATCCAATTATCAGATGCAATGGTGGCCAAGGAGAAAGGTTTTGATATTAAACTGGTCGCTCAGGCAAAGACACTCCTGAATGGCAAGGTAGCAGCTTATGTTTTACCGGAATTTGTAAAACTGGATGATCAGTTGGCCTTTGTTAAGAACGAATTTAACGGTGTCGTAATTGAGAGCGGGTTTGCGGACAGGCAATTCTTCTATGGTAAGGGTGCTGGTAGCTTGGCAACAGGATCTGCGGTGATGAGTGATGTCTCTGCTTTACGCTACGGCTATAAGTATGAATATAAGAAGCTGTATCATCATAAGCCCAAAGAACTGACTAACGATTTTTACATTAGAGTCTATATTAGCTTTGATGATATTAAAAAGATCCAAAAAGATGATTTTGAATGGATCGAGGAATGGCATGCGGGGCAAGAACGCAGTTACCTGATTGGGGTGATCCATTTCGACAAGCTGAATGCTTCTACCTGGTGGAAAGAGCAAGGCGTTTCTCTGATCCTGGCAGCAGATGGTATTATTGAAGAGATTGACTCCCGCAATGCTAAGCGCAGGAGCCTGGAACTGGCGGGGATTAGCCTTTAAGGTTGTGGCAAGTTTGGATACTATTTAACCCCTTTTAGTTTCTGCAACGATATTTTGTTTTGGTTTTACAGACCTAAAGCGTCTGAGTCCTGGACTCAGACGCTTTAGGTCTATTTTTTTCGATTTTCAAGACCAAGACATACAGCTCGCTGCCACTTTGCGAACAATTAATCCAACTGTTTTTTTGATCTTTTTCTTGCGATAGTACCTTCATATGCAGATAGGCTATTCTGCAAAGATACACCATTTGCCTGCCCCACTTAAGCTACTTATTCCATTTACCTTTTGAATCACCCAATGGGATACTCCAGGAAGATATCATATTTGCCCCACTGGTGCATACCAATGCATATTTAGCTCAGATTTACCAAATGTGCCAGACGAATTTGATCATAAATTTGCTGCCTCAGATTATGCTGATCCATGGATCAATCCATCTGATGAGCCGAGCAATTATTCGCAACTTTTATCATGTCCAATCAGCTGAACAAATGTACTTGGGACCTGAACATTGAATGCACATATTAGACCAATTTTTTAACCCAATTAATACACAATATACTTTCGGAATTGTTGAAGATATTTGCAGAACCTTTACCGATAAAACCTACCTACTTCCTACCGGCCAATATCTAACCGGAAAAACAATATTATCATTTAAGAAGAAGAACCAGTACATTGACCCGCGACGCTTACTGCTTTTGAAGTGCTTATTTAATCCGCATCTTGTAAACCAACCCTACAATTCAAAAAAATTTAAAATAATTTGTTTACCCGATGCCACTAACTAGCAGCAACTCATTCTATTAAAAAATAAAAATCGAAAAATCTCTAAACCCGCACAAAATAATTATCCAACGTATAAATAATTGTTGTTATATTGCACATGTTTAAAAATAATTGTCACTATGCAAAAACGGAACACATATGAAGATTCTATAAAGAATTCTGAGGATGTGTTGGAGCAGCTTTTTAATGAACTGTTCCGGGAGTATGAGCACCGGCTATATGTCTTTGCACTTAAGACCTTAAAGTCAGAAACACTCGCCAAGGACGTGGTCCAGGATGTTTTCTTGAAATTATGGATGATTCGCAACCGGATTTCAGAGATTGAAAATATAGGCTCTTTTTTATACCGCCTGACTGAAAATAAAGTAATTGATTATTTACGTACAGCCGCCAGTGACAAGAAAAAACAGGATGCCTTATGGCAACAGGTGAAGAATATGAATAATGATTCAACACATCCACATCAGATGCTGGAAGCCAAAGAATACCATATTATCATCCAACAGGCTATTGAACATCTTTCACCGCAAAGAAAGTCTGTTTACCTACTGAGCAAAACAGAAGGTCGCCGTCGCAAAGAAGTAGCAACCCTACTCAATATATCCCCCAATACCGTTCGCAATCAATTAGCAAAGGCAGTGGAACATATTGTTGTTTACGTAAAAAAGCATTCAGGCTGATTCGTTTTTCGTAATTAAACACTTTTCGTTAGCTTTTTCCCTTCTGCCCATTCACTCCATTAAATCTGTTATCTGCAGAAAAATATTTTTTCCGCGAGTAGTACATTTTTCTAATGCCTACGTCTATATAGTATTACTATGTCTCGCATCAACTACCTTTTGAATAAATATGCCTTGGGCACCTGTACCAGGGAGGAATTTGACGAACTCATGCAACTGCTCCCGCGGCAGGAAAATGAGCAGGAGTTGCGCAGTAGCTTAAGAAAGTTCAACGAATCGCTGGACATGGAGGTCATCTCTACTTCAAGTGTCAGTGCTGAGGGAGATTTAGTAAAAGAAGCGGAATCGCCATCAGGCAAAAGAAGAAAGCTGACCACTTTGAAAAAATGGTCTATTGCCGCCAGTATACTCTTTTGCTTAGGGGCGGTGACATGGGCAGTTAACAACGGTAAACTGTTTGATTTTATGGGTAGTGAACCGCAGTTAAGTCGGGTAACAACACCAGCAGGCTCAAAAACAAGTGTTGTACTTCCGGATGGCTCTAAGGTTTGGCTTAATTCAAAATCGACACTGAGTTATGCAACAGGCTTTGTAGGTGATAAGCGGGAAGTCTGGCTGGAAGGTGAGGCGATGTTCGATGTCAAGCATGATTCACTGCATCCTTTCCTGGTTCATACGGAGAATTTTGATGTAACAGATTTAGGTACGGTCTTCAATATTCAGGCCTATCCCGAAGATAAAAGGGCTGAGGCTGCATTAATCAGTGGCTCCATTGAAATTGCCTTAAAAAAGATCCATTCAAAAAATATTCTGTTAGTACCAAATCAAAAGCTAGTAGTACAAAATGGGAAAATTGCAGTTCAGGATATTGCTCATAAAGATCAGGCAATTATAAAGTCAGTTACCAAGGATCCGCAAACTCAGATGATTGCCGATACAGCCTGGATGGTAAACAAACTGCTTTTCAGGGATGAATATTTCAATGATCTGGCCACCAAATTAGAAAGGCGTTATAGTGTAGAAATACGCTTCAAAGATAAAAAATGCGGCTTGTACAAATTCACGGGAAGATTTGAAGACGAAACGATTGAAGAGGCACTCCAGGAATTACAAGCGATTGCTCCTTTTGATTACAAGAAGGATAAAAACCAAATTTCCATTAGCAACTGATCATTTTGGATTGTTGCTAAACTATAGAATTACGCTTTTTTGAAGGGTATCGGAAGACATGTGCCTGGTTCGCCGAGTATACCTCCTATTTGTTCATAAAACCAGGGGAGAAACAACGAATAATTGCGGTATTACTTTCTGAATAATAAATATCTATCCATTTTTCATTTATTAAAAACGAATCCATGACATAATACCAGACGATCCTATAAAAACCCAGAAAAACGGCACTTAATAAGGATGGGAAATGCTGCTACATTCCCCATCTGGTTCAACTGTAAAATCCTCTTACGAAATCATCAAAAGAAGGACTAGTATTAACAATTAAACTCAACGTAAATGTATGAATTTTTTTTGCTACCATTTGGCATAAGCGCTCAAATGCGAAAAAAAACGATTTTCTTTATGAAATTAACGATCGTACTTACATTCATCTGTTGCTTACATGCATCGGCGAATGTATATTCTCAGAAAAAAATGAAGTTGAACTTTACGAATGTGAAACTTCATAAAGCGTTTGAAGCCATCGAAAAACGGTCGGATTACCGGTTTATATATAATTCGGATGCAATACCTGAAAATATCCGGGTCTCAATGCATTCAAATGAGATAAGCCTGGCCGATGCTCTGGATAAAATTATTCGCAGTAACGGTTTGATATACAAAATAATCAATGACAAGGTCATCGCAGTGACATCCCCCGGTGAAATGATGCAGATGATTAAAGTCCGGGGGCGGGTGACAGACCGGGAAGGGAATCCACTGGCAGGCGTAACTATTATGATCAAGGGCCTTAAAAGCGGTACCGTCACGGGTGCAGATGGTAATTTTATCATTGAGGTGGCCGATAACGAAACCCTGGAATTCAGCTTTGTTGGTTATCAGAATCAAGAGATTGCGGTTCAGGGAAGCGCTCCACTGAACATAGTGATGCGGGAGTCGGTTAAAGGCCTGAACGATATTGTTGTAATTGGTTACGGTACAAGGCTTAAACAGGGGGACCTTACGGGGTCTGTGGCGAAACTAGACGGTGAGATATTGGAATCACGTCCTGTCTCCGGCTCTTTGGATGCACTCCAGGGCCTGATACCAGGTGTCGCCATTACAAGACAGAGCGGGCAACCTGGAAAACAAGGCTTTGGTATTTCCATTAGAGGAGCATCTTCTGTGAATGGCAATGCGCCACTGGTATTAATTGACGGTATTCCAGGGGACCTTAATCTGATTAACCCGGAAGACATCCAGGATATTACTGTCCTGAAAGATGCTACGGCTGCGATATATGGTGCTAGAGCAGCCGACGGGGTATTACTGGTCACTACTAAAAAAGGAAAGGCCTCTGAAAAACCAACAGTCTCCTATTCATTCAACCTGGCATTAAAAAAACCGGGAATCATAAAAAGGGCGACCTCAACGGACCACTTTGTCAGGATGTTTAACGAAGCCAACAAAAATGATGGCGACCCGCAGACATTTTCTGATTCTACCCTGGCTAAGATTGCGGCCAATGATCCGGGCTTTGGTACAGGTGAAAACTGGAGTCTCCAGTCCTATCCAATGTTCTATGGATCCCGAGACATCTACGGTGATCTTTTTAAGTCAGTCTTCAGACCGACCCATAACGTTAGCGTATCGGGCGGTAGTAAAACGACTGCTTACATGCTATCTTTTGGTGATTCCAGGGATAACGGCAATATAGCTGCAGGCAAGAATAGCTCAGTCAGGGATAACTTAAGGGCTAATTTGCAAACAGCTATTCTGCCTAATCTTAAACTGAGTGCTAATTTATCCTATGATTATCTGGCAGTCCAGGAGCCTACTATGCTCAATGAAGACATCAACGTCGGTTTAAAAGTATTCTCTTATGTTCCTTTAAGAAATCCGGCTGGTAATTATTATGCTTATCAGGGTTATGGCAATCCTGAACAGGAATTGGAAAGTGGCGGTATTACTAAAAGGAACGATTCCAGATGGGGTAATAACTTCAAATTAGAATGGATGCCTATTAATGGATTAACCTGGACAGGACAGTACGCTGTAAATTTAGAAACGTACGATACTAAATGGAACCGGCCCACGCTCAATGAATACAATTGGGACAATTCTATTAATTCTCTGATCCGTAATAACCCCAATTCGGCAGGCTATGAACATTGGAGTTCTATCTATAAAAACCTAAGCACCTATCTGAATTATGATAAATCCTTTGGTCCACACGACATTAAATTAATGCTCGGTGCTTCCAGAGAGAAATTTACCAGAGAAACACAAAATATGTCTGGTGCTGATTTTACCAGCAATGATATTTTCACATTGCCGCTTTCTGACCCGAAAAATTTGAGTGCCGGCGATTACTGGGACAACAACTCATGGGCACTGCTGTCTTATTTTGGTCGGGGAAGTTATTCTTATGCGGGTAAATATTTCTTAGAAGGGTCATTCCGTAAGGATGGCAGCTCTAAATTTTCACCTGAAAAGCGGTGGAGTGAAATCTACCCCAGTGTTTCTGCGGCCTGGAAACTTTCTGAAGAGCCGTTTTTCAAAAATTTGATTAGTCCAGATATTATCAATCTATTCAAGGCCAGGGTGTCCTGGGGCAGAACGGGTAACCAGGATATTCCAGCCCTAGGCTTATTTGATTATATCCAGCTAATCAGTATCGGCGATCAGTATCCGATTGATGGCGAGACGGTATCTAAACTAGCTACATTAAACGGGATTGCTTCTCCAGACCGGACCTGGGAAACTATCGAGACAAGAAACCTGGGCTTTGATATGGCGCTCTTTCAGTCTAAACTTTCGTTGTCTTTTGACATCTACCGCAAAAACAACCAAAATATGCTGGTAAGTGTTGCTTACCCCTCAGTGCTTGGCGCTACTGCGCCAAAATCCAATGCAGGCAAGTTGCTGGATAAGGGCTGGGAATTTACCGGTGCCTGGAATAGTAAAATCGGAGAAGTGCAGCTGAATCTGGGGGTTATACTCAACCATAATTCAAACATCGTCACTGACCTTCAAGGCCAGGACAGTTACAATTTAGGACTCACAACGGCTAGGCAAGGCTATCCATTGAACTCCTATTTTGGCTTTAAGGGATCTGTGATCAGAAACCAGGCAGAACTGGACGCTTATTCCAAATATGCGGGTAAAGGTATTGTTCCGTCCATACGCCCTGATGGACATGGCGGGCTCGGCATTGGAGATATGATGTACCAGGATATTGATGGGGATGGTCAGATTACTACCTACGGTGACAAGTCCAAAGGCTTTAGCGGTGACGCCGTATTCCTTGGATCACAGGATCCTAAGCTCACCTACAGTGTAACCGGCGGCTTGAAGTACCAGCATTTTGACTTTAGCTTTATTTTGCAAGGGACAGGGGATAAATACGTCTGGAGAGGCAATGGCAACTTTGGTGTCCCTATGAGCCATTTCTGGTTCCAGCCGCTTGATTATTTCTACAATAAAACCTTTACAGAGGAAAACCCGGATGCGCAATATCCGCGTTTGTCTAATAACTCCACGGTCAAGAACAATAATTATCAGTTCTCTACCGGCTGGCTGGAAAATACAAAGTATCTCAGGGTAAAAAATGTTACGATTGGGTACACGTTTAATACCATCAAACTGAAAAAACTGGAACTGCATAATTTTAGAATATATTTCAGTGGACAGGACATTTTTGAATGGGCTAAGGGCACCTGGGATAATATGTATGATCCTGAGGAATCTAGTTCAAACGCTTCTAACTATGACTTTTATGAGAACAATTACCCGATGTATAGAACATTCTCTTTCGGGCTTAATGCTAACTTTTAAATAGATAAGATTATGCAATTCATTCAAAATATAAACAAGAATATAGTATTGGGAATCTGTTCCCTACTGATTTTCTTTTCTTTTAGCGGCTGTAAGAAATTCCTTGATCTGGAACCGGCCTCTGAAATCACGGACCTGACCTACTGGAAGACAACGAACGATTATAAACTGTCCGCCAACTGGTTCTACCGCTATTCTCTTCCGGATCCCGGTTATGGCGACAACCAGTCGGATATTGCTTTCGGGATGGAAGTGAATTCTGTCAGTGCGGGTACGAATGTCGCACCGGAAGATGACGGCACCTGGAATGGTGCATACGAGGGCATCAGAAATGCCAATAAAATGATCCTGGAAGGTAATAAGTCTAGCTTCAAAAAAGACATCCTCAGCTATCTGGGTGAAGGACATTTTTTTAGAGCCTTTAACTATTTTACCTTGCTGAGCCGTTATGGCGGCGTCCCTATAATTGATCAGGTATTACTCCCAAGTGATGAGGAAGTATTTAGTGCACGTGCAACGCGTCCCGAAGTGATCGATTTCATATTAAAGGACCTGGACAGTGCTATACAGAACCTGCCCGTAAAAGCCAGTGCCGATAATGGCCGTATATGTAAGGAAGCTGCTCAGGCCTTTAAGGCACGTGTATGTCTTTTTGAGGGCACATGGCGCAAGTTTCATAGCGAAGGCGACGCGGAGCCGCTTTTAGATCAGGCGATTGTTGCTGCGAAGGCCGTTATTGACAGTAAGGCGTATTCACTATATAATGCGAAGGGCGCAGATAGCTACCGCTTAATGTTTATTGATGGGACAAGTGAAAATAACCCTGAATCTATTATTGTTAAAAGATACAGAGAGAATATCAATGTAAACGGCTTTGCCTATGGGGTCTCCTGGGGGCAGCTGAACCCTACGAAAAAAATGGCGGATCTCTACCTTTGCAGTGACGGTTTGCCCATTGACAAATCGGATAAATTCAAAGGCTATGATTCCTGCCGTTCCGAATTCTATAACAGGGATCCCAGAATGACGGAATCGCTTCTTCTGCCTGCCAAAAAGATTATCCGGCCACAGTATGACACATACCGGCCGCAGTGGCCTGGTGTGGACAATAACCGTAATGTCAATTCCGGGTATATGTTGTACAAATTCATATCCGAAAAACCTACTCCGGGTAACGGTGGCGGTGCCTTTGACTGGAATGTTATTCGGTACGCAGAAGTCTTGCTGATTTATGCTGAAGCCCAGTATGAACGTCATGGTTCAATCTCCGATGCGGATCTTAATCTTTCCATCAATCTTTTAAGATCCAGGGTGAATATGCCTGCACTGACAAATAGCTTTATTGCAAACCACGGCTTGGATATGAGAAAGGAAATCAGAAGGGAAAGAACGGTAGAACTGGCATTTGAAAATTTCAGATGGGATGATTTAAGAAGATGGAAAACAGCAGAAACCGAACTTCCTAAATCTGTGCTAAGCATTAAAGTAACAGGTACGCAGTGGGCTTCAAAAACGGTTACGGTTGACGGCAATAATTATACCAGCTATTTTTACAATTTAGCGTCCAGCCAGCTGGAGGCTGGCTGTAAAGTGCTGCAACCTGCCGCTCAGCGAAAGTTCGATCCTAATAAGGATTACTTACTACCGCTGCCGACCAAACAAGTTTCGCTGAATGATAATCTTAAGCAAAATCCTAAATGGTAGACCCTGTTTTTTGCCTGATGTAAATAATCCCTTTTTTACGGATTCAATTTCACCTATAAAATAATTTCATGATAAGATATGTCGTTTCGTTGTGCTTCTCTGTTTTTTCCTTTGCACTGGGTATTCCGGTGACTGTTACCGGTCAACCAGCTGTTAAGCGGGCTACTAAACATGTCGCAAAGCCACTGACGCTGATGGGTAACCGTTTCTTTACATTTAATACGATTATCCGTGTCAATCAGATCGAGGTAGCCCGTGACAGGAGTATTGGTCATGATGAACGGGCACTCCATACACCTGAACGCGTGATGAAGTTCCGGGAGGCATTGGAAAACGGGTTTCCAGGGGCAAAAATGACATGGGCATTTAGCTGGCTGGCCTTAAAGGACACGTCTTTTAATTACCGTGAAATAAGGAAAATGGTGGTTGGTTACCATTTCAAATACGGGGATGAAATCACCTTTATTCCGGGTGCATATTTCGCCAATGCCTACAATTCCACCGAACAGGTGAATAAGGATCTGCACGATGGGGTAGCCATGGTGTCCAAACTTGTAGGTGGTCATTATCGACCCCTTAGTATTGTGGCCGGCTTTTTATCTGCTAAGAACCAGGAGTTCTTGGCAGATAAAGAAGGCATCCATGTATGCCAGGGTAATATCTGGAGTCAATACTCAATTGACAACCAGGATGGGGATGGATCTGTTGTTTATCCATTCTACCCTTCGAAGGAGCATTTCTGTAAACCGGCGCAAAACAAGTTCGACTTTGTTGACTGCGTAAACCTGGACGGCTGGACTGTTGATTTCCTCGCGGCCAGAAGAGCCGGTTTTGCGGGAGGCTTTAATAGCAGGATGGGTGTAGGTCCCATTGAAACCCTGGGAAAATATGGAACTGAAACTGGCCTCAAGGAGATGATGCATTCCACCGCTATCCATTTTGACAAAGGCTTTGAACTAAACGGATTTGCCTGGGTCACCAATTGCTGGGAACTGTCACTTCCCTTCGATGATGCTGATTTAACCAGTTGGGTTCATTTGGTCAAGCAAAGATGGCCCGACGTAAAATTTATTACACAGGGGGAATTTGGTATGCTTTGGCGCAGTCATTTCAAGAAAAACAACTTCAATTACAGATTTGTAGAAAAGGGCAGTGGCATTGGGGGATCTGATAAGGATAAGCAGATCCGGTGGTTTATGAATCCTAGTTTCAGACTAGCTCTTTTGAAAGATCTGGCTACAGGTAAAACCAAGGTCATTGACTTTACTCGGTATAACCAAACATTTTCTGAGCCCAAGTCCGGGTCAACCCGGAAATGGAGCCTGCTGGGTGACATCAATCAAAAAGGAGTGCGTCCACAGGATAGGCCGATTCCACTAGACAGCTTGCCTGTGGAAAGTAAACGACTCATTGGGAAGTTTTATCCTGCCTTATTTGCAGATTAACCAATCGGGGCAGGAACCAAACGGTTACTTGAGACTCCTTGCCCATCTGCAGGCGGCGGACGCAGACAAGTGTGCAGCATAATTATTGCGGTTTGTAGGATAGGAAGCCGCGTACCGCTTACTATTGGCAGTGGCCTATTTTCTGCTAAGTAAGCGGAAACGGCACTTTTATATATATGGCTTCTGAGCTTGCCTTGAAATTACCTGTTTGGATAACCATTGGATATTGTGGCCGACAGGCCAAGTTTTACCAATTTTTAAAATCTAATTTAACGGATGAAACATTATTCAATTTTTTCTGCTGTTTTGTTCTGTTTGCTTCTTTTATTGATCAAGCAGACTACCTATGCACAAAATACAATTCCGCTGTACCCGGAAAACGGGATTATTTATGCAAAACCAGGTGGTGAGATCCCAAAACTTACACTGTATAAACCTGAGCATAGAAAAAGTGATATAGCGGTAATCGTTTGTTCCGGTGGATCTTATGGAGGCCGGGCGAATGATGTGGAAGGGATACCGGCCTGCAAAAAGCTCAATGAGGCAGGTATTACTGCTTTTCTGCTGGATTACCGTCTTCCAAAAAGTTCAAAGATGGATCATAAGGACATTGTCCCTTTAACTGATGCACAAAAGGCCATTATTTATGTTAGAGAAAATGCCAAAAGCTATCATCTGGATCCGGCAAAAGTAGGTATTATGGGATTTTCTGCTGGCGGGCATCTGGTTACGACTGTAGAAACTCATTTTGACAAAACAGTATTACAGAACCCCAAAAAGACAAGCCTGCGGCCTGCTTTTGTCGTGGCTACTTATCCCGTCGTCAGTTTTGCGGATAGCCTGACTCACATGCAATCCAGAAACAATCTGATTGGCCCTGACATTACCGCAGAAAAAATAAATGAATTTTCAAATGAGCTTCACGTAACAGCATCAACGCCGCCGACTTTTATTACGGCCGCGCTGGACGATGACGGTGTTAAAGTCCAAAACAGTCTGCTTTTAGAAGCCGCACTGCGGCAGCAGAAGGTTCCCGTTCGAATGTTTTTGTATAGCAAGGGCGGCCACGGTTTTGGGGTCTATAATAAAACAGCTACTGTGCAATGGATTGACCCTTGTATTCAGTGGATCTTGTCTGAAAAGTGGCTGAATAAATAAATCGTTGATTTCTACCTTCAGCAGCGTATGACAATATTCAGAAACCGCAAACAGCAGAACGCAATTGTCATGCAACCATTAACTTCCGCCATCTTTGAGATTAAAAGTGAGGGTTTAAATCAGTGGTATACATTGATTTAAACCCTCACTTCTCCTAAATATTTTGAACGCATTGAAAAGTGTAGTAAAATAACATTGAGGGGTAATCAATGCCTTTATCTCCCCTAATATGCATTTTTTCGGCCATCCTATCAGGAATAGAGATCGCTTTTAATGGTTCGGCAATTCTCATAAATCCAATTAGTATAAAGGAGAATGGGATTTTACTGGCCAGTTTATAATTTCCTTATGCTTCACCTATCAACCCGAACGGGTGTGAAGTGCAACTCAGTTGAACGACTGCCGAAATTCCATTGGCGTCTGGTGAGTTTGGGCTTTGAATAGTTTGCTAAAGGATTGCAGGTGCTCAAACCCTAGCTCATAAGCAATTTCACCAACGGTGAGCGTCGTTGTAGAGAGCTTTTCTTTGGCCAGCTCAATAAGTTTATCATGCAGATGTTGTTGGGTACTCTGTCCGGTTAAGGATCTGAGCAGTCCGCTCAGATAGCCTGCTGACATATGTAAGGATTCTGCGATAAAGGCAACGCTGGGCAGCCCCTGGCTTGCCAGGGCGCCACTATTAAAATAGTCTGATATCAGCGCTTCCAGCCTGACCAGGATTTCATGACTGGATTTCTTTCTTGTAATAAACTGTCTTTGATAATACCGCTCGCCATAAGCGAGCAAGAGTTCCAGCTGACGGGTGATCACGCTTTGACTGAACCTGTCAATATTAGCCTGATATTCCTGCTCGATATTGCTGGCAATATCTGTGAGCATTGCTTCTTCTTTATCCGACAGATAAAGGGCCTCATAAACTGAATAGCCAAAGTAATCGTACCCTTTGATGGTTTTCGCAAGGGAAGTATTCCATAAAAAGTCTGGATGGATCAGGATCATCCAACCGCCTGGGTGGTGCGAGCTGCTTTTATCAAATTCAATACTGAATAGTTGTCCTGGCGCCATAAAAAACAGTACACCTTCATCAAAATCACAATTCTGCTGCCCGTACTTGAATTTGACATTCTGTACTCTTTTAAGTGATATGGAATAAAAATCAAGTATAATACTGTACTTTCCTTCCGTAATCAGGGGGGTAACAGTTGCCATATTCACCAGGCTGATTAGCGGATGTGCCGGTTTTGGCAGCCCCATTTGTCTGTGATAATCTGTGATCGTCTTAAACCGGTAAGTCAGGTGCGGTTGACTTACCGGTTTACTTTTATGGTGCTGCTCACTGTTCATCATACAATTTACTTATTTTTTGTTGTAAACAACTGCAAATTCTTTTGCAAAATCTGCAAGCTTTACCTGTCCCATCCGGGGCCGGTTACGGTGGAAATTTTCAAGGGTTTTGCCACTATGTATCGCCGATTGCATCTCTACAAGGGTTTCTGCCAGTTTTCGGGGCATTTTTGCCATTTTCAGCATTCTGAGCATTTGTTTATTCGATACCAATACCCATTTTAGCCATGGCTTCCCGATTGCTGTACCGATAATTCGTGCAGCTTCGTTACAGGTCATTTCTTCACTACCTACATACCGAATGGTTGGTTTACCTGAATTATCAGCATTCGTTTTATCAGGTTGCAGCAGCAGCTCTTCGGCGACTGCTGCTGCAATGTCGACCGGGGACACAAAAATGGTTCGGTCGTTTCCGCCAAAGTTACCGAGCAGTAAACCTGTTTTACCGGCTAACACAGCGCCAAGTCCCAAATAACGAAGCGCCAGCAATTTACCCATCCAACCCGCCCCGCGTATCATCTGGATGGACTGATAAAAGTTGGTGTAAAAAGAGGCTGGCCGCATAAAAGTGATGGCCCCTCCTAACCCGTCAAAAACAGATTCGATGTTCTCGCCTGAGAGTATATCTGCCGCCCAGCCGCTCAATACAACGATGCGCTTAATACCTACTGTCTGTAAAGCCCTCCGATAATTTAGTGCCATCTGCTGCATATACTCGCTGAGGTCAGGTACAGAATAATTCAAGGGAATCATTGCATAGACAGCATCAGCACGCTGAAAGGTACGGGTAAGGAAGTTGACATTGGCAATAGAGCCAATGGCAGCTGTTGCTCCTAACATTTCAATCTCTTGCTGATTTCTTGCATTGCTGCTGATAACAGTTACGAGATGCCCCTGACTAACCAACATTTGGATGAGTGGCTTACTGATATTTCCTAAAGAACCGGTTACAATGATTTTCATGGTGTTATTTATTTAATGTTGCCCATCACCGTTTGTCATAAGTTGTTAACTGTCCGACTTTGCTCTTTCCGTCTCGGTTGCAATTATACAACTTAACCATTTCGACTTGAAGTAGCTAAGCCATATACACCATTTTCCAGATCAGCAAGCAGTGTCGCCTGCTCGGGTTGCCAGTTCAGCCAGCTTTGTGTCAGTTTGCTGGAAGCTGGACAGTCAATGGTAGCAAAACCTGCAAACATTCCAAAATACTGCGCTGCCTTTTCAGGGGCAATAGACACCACCGGGAGATTTAATAATTTACCAATGGCCTCTGCAATAGTTTTAAAAGATATCGCCTCTTCACCAACACCGTGATATCTTTTATCGGGCGCTGCATTCTCTATGGCAAGTCTATAGAGACGAGCAGCGTCCAGACGGTGTACCGCACTCCAGTGATTCAGGCCTTCGCCCACATAGGCAGAGATGCCTTTTTCACGGGCGGCATTTATTAGTATGGGGATGAAGCCATGAAGATCACCCTCTCCATGCACCGAAGGAGAAAGACGGATGGCAGCTGCACGTACGCCCCTACTGACGGCAACCTCCACACCCTGTTCAGAAATCCTTGGAGAGCCAGGATTAAAAGGTGTAATATTATCTTCTTTTGCCAGTCTCCCGGGACTGACCAGTGCTGTGCCAGATGTAATAATTAGTGGCCGGTCTGAGCCCGCCAGCACTTCACTTATTGTATCTATTGCGACTTTATCCACCTCACAAACCTCTTTAAATCTGGAAAAATCATGGATAAAACCCGCATGAATTACACCATCAGCGTCAGCCGCGCCAGCACGTAAACTTTCCAGATCTTCCAGATCACCTGGGTGTACTTCTGCTCCGGCAGCTATTAGTTTAGCAGCACTGGCATCAGAACGTGATAGTCCCAATACACTATGGCCTGTCTTTATGAGCTCCTGAACGATTGCGGTTCCAATGAAGCCAGTGGCTCCTGTTACAAATACACGCATACTTTGTTTATTTATAGTAATGCAAAGTTCGGGCGCCTTTCTGATATTGGATTAGCTAAATCGGCTTTTGGTTTAGCCAAATCTGTACCACTGGACCTTCGCAATCTTATTAGAGGCTATATAGGATAGGTTCGGCTCGGGTAGGCAAGTTGAATCGTATTTGCAACGTAGGCAAGGGTTTAGAGTCATTCACCGTTAACAGGCTCTTCGTATCGTCTCTACGCAATTAATAAATTCATAACCTCTTAAAAATTAATCCAATTGCCCCAATTAACCTGCGTTTACAGGTAAAGTAAAATAGAAGGTACTACCCTTTCCGGTTTCACTTTCCGCCCATAACTTCCCGTCATGACGTTGAATAATTTCATAGGAAATAAACAGTCCTATACCCAGACCCTGGGTCATCAGTGATGGATCTTCTACCCGGTGGTATTTTTCAAATATTTTTTCGAGGTTGTCTTTCGAAATGCCAATACCACCATCTTTTATAGTTACTTTTATTCCATTATGCACATGCTCCATATGGATAAACACCTTGAAAGCATTCGGAGAATATTTTACGGCATTATTCAGTAAATTATCTACTACTTGATATAATCTATCCTTATCGCCATATACCTCTTCCAAGATTTTCCCACTTTTTATGATAGAATGATCTGGTGAAATATATTGTACAGCTTCAATGGCGCTGTCGAGCATTTCATTGAAGTTAAAAGTTGAAAATTTATAATTTAGTTTGCCGTGTTGTATTTTGCTTACATCTAATAATTCTGATATTAAGCCATTGAGCTTATCAATGGAATTACCCGCCCGATTCACATATAGATTGCTCTTTTCACTGGTGGTCTCCAATGATCCTTCCAGCAATTGCAGATAAGCTTTTGCAGTAGAAAGTGGTGTTTTCATTTCATGGCTGGCAATGCTGATAAAATCATCTTTTTGTTTTTCCTTTAATACTTGTTCCGTAATATCAATCAGTGTATTAACAGCACCCGTAATATTCCCTTCAGAATCATATTCTGGCTGCGGATAAGGAATTACATGACGTTTGACCCCGTCTGGCCGCTGAATTACGATTTCTGTATGAACGATGCGACCTTCTTTCAGTGCTATTGCCATGGGGCATTCATCCAGCGGTAAAGGCTTGCCCTCCGTTGTAAATATTTTCCACGATCCACACCAAAGCTCTTTCCCCGGTTTCGGCTCCCTACCCCAAAGCTCAACCGCAGCTTCATTGTATAATTTAATATACCCTTCTACATTACATGTGTATACAGCCACTGGTAGCCCTGAAATAAGACGGCTGTACATCGCCTCACTTCTCTCAACCTCCTTGCGGGCCATTACCTGGTCTGTAATATCTATCAGGGTATTAATCCCACCTGATATTTTCCCAGCAGCATCATATTCGAGTTGAGGATAAGGAATCATATGTCGCTTGACCCCATCGGGCCTTTGGATAACGATTTCCGGGTTAAGGATACGACCCTCTTTCAAAGCTACCGCCATCGGACATTGGTCTAGCGGGATGGATATGCCATCCGTGGTAAAGCCTTTCCAGGTTCCACACCACTTGTCTCTTCCAATTTCAGGTTTCCGACCCCAAAGTTGGGCTGCAGCTTCATTATATAATTTAATATACCCCTCCCCGTCAAGGACACAAACAGCAGCCGGTAATCCATTGATCAAGTTGCGAAATCTTGATTCGCTTTCTTTGATTTTGTTTCGTGCAATGACCTGTTCGGTAATATCATAACAAAAAACCAGTATGCCTTCAATTCTTCCTTCCTTGTCTTTAAATGCCTGGTAGTTGAAATCAACAAAAACCTGCTTCATTTTGCCTCCGCGTAATAAAGAAACAGGCATTTCTTTGCCGATATAAGGCTTTCCCGTTTGGTACACTTTATCCAGTATTTCATGATAGCCCTGCCCTTCTAATTCAGGTAACGCATCTTTTATTGTATTACCCACTGGATTCCTATTTCCAATCAACTCACGATAGGGTGCATTTGCAAATTCAAAAGTATGCTCAGGTCCGGTTAAAATGCAAAGCATAGCAGGCGTCTGCATAAAAAAATCGTGAAGGAGTTGGCGATCCTCTAAAACACCATCAGCCTTATCTTTAAGTACCTTTTCCGCCCGTTTTCTGATCGTGATATCATTCAAAGCCAGTAAAATCAACTGCTCGCCGTTCTCCCTGTATATGGGTTTAATGTTAAAACAGATGGTATGCTCACCGATAGATGGAAAAGTATGGGTAATTACAACAACAATCAGCTTTTCCTTTTCTTTCTTGACTTTTAAAAGCGCTGAGCGTAACTGGGGCATTTCCCAACCCTTCTGCTGCAAATCAAATAATAATTTCCCTTCCGTTTCTTCTTCTGTTAATTGGAAGACCTTATAAAATGCGTCATTGGCAGATTTTATAATATAATTTTCACCAAGGATCAACAGTGGTTCATGAAGTGTAGCAATAGCTTCCTCCGCAAAACGACGGTTTAGTTCCGACTTTTGATTGCTGTCCTGGAGCTCTTGGTTAACGATTAGCAGTTCCTCATTGGTACTTTGCAGTTCTTCCTTGCTGGTTTCTAATTCTTCATTTAGACTCTGCAATTCTTCGCTACCACTTAGCAACTCCTCATTTGCGCTTTGCAGTACTTCATTCGAGGTTTCCTGCTCATCTGTTATGTCGCGCATATTTTCCCGGTTTTGCGCGAGTTCTTTTTCCAATTGAAGTATGCGTAGGTATTCAGCGCTTTTTATTGTTTCTAATGAATAATCAGCCCTTTCGGCCACTGACATGTTAGCGCTTAGAGATAAACTGTCTCTGAAAAGAATCAGATAATAAGGTTCAAGCGTGTCGGGCAGAGGTATAATCTCAATGGTAACCAACTTCTTTCCTTTATTTAGCGGGATTCCTTCTTTAATAAAGGGTTCGTCCCATATCCTTGACTTTTGAAAGGCACTGCGAATTTCGAATGACAACCCCTCACGCGCCATTTTCAAAACATTCAGACTTGCTTTGCCAGGCGACGGCTCCAAATATTCACCTGTAGATCCCCGGAATTGAACAATATCTAATTGTTCATTCACAATTACGCCTACAGGGGTATACTTCGAAAGAACAATAGTATCCGCCCTCTTTTGAAAATCAGAGATTTTCCCCTCCTGGCTTTGAAATGCATAATCTTTCTGTCTGTAAACAGTTTCATTACGCTCACTCACAACATTCATATGTCTACCTGAAATAGACTTTCTGGAATACAACTTGTTTTTTTTGTCATGATCAATAAAAAGATCCGAAGCGCTACCAGTAGTCTCTGATTTTCCTAACCATAATATTCCTTTTTCGTTGAGCGCATAATGAAAAGTGGTGAGTGCTTTCTTTTGCAAAAAAGGTTCTAAGTAAATAAGTACGTTGCGGCAACTGATTAAATCCATCTTGGCAAAAGGTGGATCTTTTAAAAAATTATGACAGGCAAATACACACATATCTCGAATCGCTTTTTTTACCTGATACTGCCCGTCATTCAAGTCGAAATATTGAAGCAAACGGCTTGCTGAAATCCCTTCCAATTCTTTTTTAATGTACAAACCGCTTCTTGCTTTCAAAATCGCTTTTTCGGAAACATCAGAAGCAAAAATCTGAACTTTAATGGTCGAATTATGATTACTTAAGTATTCATTAACACAGATTGCAATAGAATAAGCCTCCTGACCGGTAGAACAACCTGCTGTCCAGATGCGTAGCGGGGAATAAGCAGATTTATTTTTTATTAACGCGGGCAAAACCTTCTCGCATAAAGCATTGAAAATCTGTGCATCACGAAAAAATGAAGTAACCGGTATCAACATATCCTGGAACAAAAGATCATATTCAGTCTTACTATTTTTCAGATAATCTACATAATCTGTAATTTCTTCTAATTTAAGCATGACCATTCTTCGAATGATACGTCTGCGGATGGTGGTTTGTTTGTAATGGGTAAAATCAGCTCCTTTTTGAACACGAAGTAACGCCAATATTTTCCTAAAACCATCTTCTTCATCTGACTCACTGGCTGTAAAGTCATGCTCCGTAGAAAATATTCTAAAAGATTCCTTTAGTGTGATCAACTGTTGTGGAATACTTTCAGGCAAAAGCACATAATCAACTGTCTCAGCATCAATGGCACTTTGCGGCATGCCGTCATATGCCGCAGATGCCGGCTCTTGGGCGAATGTCAGTCCACCCTGATCCTTTATATCCTTTAATCCAGCTGTACCGTCCGTACCGGTTCCCGACAAAACCACACCAATAGCATGGCTCTGATGTACCTCGGCAAGAGAAGAAAAGAAAAGATCAATGGGTTTGTTCGGATCGTCTTTTGCACTCCTGGGACTTAGGTTTAGTATTCCATCGGTTGCGACAAGCATTTTATTGGACGGGATGGTATATATGTGATTGGGTTCTACATGCACTTGATCGGTAATTTCCATTACCGGGATTTTGGTTTCCTTCTGCAAAATATCCGGCAATGCACTTTCGTGCTCGGGATGAAGGTGTTGCACCAAAATATAGGCCATCCCTGAATCTATGGAAATGGCTTTGATGAGTTGCTTAAAAGCAACTAGGCCCCCAGCGGAAGCACCAATACCCACAACTGGAAAAAGATTCTTTGACTTAATTATTGGCTCATCTACAGTTGATTGTGGCATGATTGTATTTATAGTTTGGGATACTGGATGTATAATCCGAGAGGTCCACCCCTAAAAGTACGAAATAATAGATGTAATCTCAAGTAATAATTATACTATTAACCTTTAAGATTGCGCTGATCCACTTCATTCTAATTTCTTCAATGCCTTATAAGGTTTGAACCGAAATATAAAATACTGCGGTCTAAATTCAAAGGTTTGATTTGTTGAAACTTGTAGTCTGCACTGTTTACAGCAGCTGTCGAATTAGTTAAGTGGCCAGAGGCCGAGAGATGTTTCTATTCTGAACCGTAGCAGCACTATGATTACTTGCGCATTACAGTGATAATATCCTAGCCCGGCTATAGGAAAAGCCGAAAAAAATCAGTAAGGGGTTTAAGAAGAAGCGAGAACGAGTCAGCGAAGTAAATACATGATAAGTGGTCCCCCTTAATCTTCATTAAAAGACTGATCTTTAATATTAAAATCTTTCAATAATAAAACTCGGTTCTAAATTTACTGGACATTCATGACTATAAATACGATTGGAAATTCCTTTCTCAAGAAAACCCCTGGATTTAATGATTTATCTTTATAGTTAATCTACTATATTCTTTTACTTCTGAACGGTGTAGATCTTGAAAAATACTAATTCTGAGGTTTTGCCCCCTTTTCCAATAATGCCCGCATGACCTTCGCATAACGCTTCCCCAACTCCCTGGCTGAAGCTGTATTGAAATGCGTTTTATCCCCTTTGTCTTTTAAGCCGCTTGCGGAAGCAATGCCAGTATGCGGTATAACTAATACAATACTGTCCAGGACAGGATTAATAAAGTTTTTATTCTTAAAATAACCTACTTCGCCCGCCACAAACGGAAGCTCCTCATTTCTAAATTCTGATCGCAGCCTATTAACGAGTTCTTGAAGATGCCCCATATAAGCAGAAGCTCTATAGGGATTATTATCTGCTTCACCCTGGTGCCATAAAATGCCAGATAAAACACCCCTTTGTATGGCAATTTTAGTTCTCTCTATCGCCTCATCATAGGGGTGGTGATGTAGATAAATACTGTCCGGTTGCCAAACATGTATGGAGGAACCGCCCCAAGCACAAGGGACTAATCCTATTTTTGTCCCTTTGGGCGCAGTTTTTAGCATCTCCCGTGCAAAACTGAGTCCAGGCCCCACTCCAGCCACACGAGGTTTGTCAAAATGCAATGGGTCTTTGGCAGGCACCCACCTGCCTTCTTTGTCCAGCATTAAGATATTTGGAGAGGTTACAGTACTCATCGAATCGAGTGGCGCTCTTCCTGCCATATTGGATTGTCCAATCAATAAAAAAATATGAAAACTGCTATCGATAGCTGTTGTATCACTTAAAGCCGTAATGCGTCTGTCGATTCCAAAAAATAAAGTCCGGTCATTACCAGAACTAATTGAGGCGCGCGCAAAAAAAGTAGTCAATACCCCAACTATAATTAAGGCACTCTGTTTGAGAATTCTTTTCATGATAAAAACTTTACGTACTCGTAATACAAATCAAATTTTCAGCGATTGAAACTTAACTCCGACCATCATTAATTTTGGACGATTTAACCCTCCTTAAATTGGGTCTATCTATTCCCTGACGATTCCTTAAGCGCTTCACTATTTTCTTTCCAAATACATATCCAGGTCTTCATCTGACATCAAAAGTGGTCTTTCTAGCTCAATCACAGAGAGATTCCTTAGTGGCATAAAATTAGCTTCCCCATCATCATCATTAAACTGCAGGTATTTATAAACCTCTAGACTCCAAAAATCTTCCACTGTATCATACTCAAATTCTACTCCTTCCACATCACCTGCATCCAGGCTTGAATAAGATGAAATATTACCAAAACATCCGTCCGTCTTCATCGCAATAGCTTTTACTAGCTCGGAATCTTCCATTGGGCGCCGATCCAGAATAATTAATTGTGGTAAAATCAAAGCTGCACCTCCATCTTCTGAATCAGAACCGTCAATGTCATAGTCGGGTTCTGATCGCTCCATAATGCCAAAGTTATCGTGATATGTTGGCGCTTCACCACTGCGTTTATCAGTACAGAAGATGATCTTTATAATATCATTGTTATTGACCAATACCAATCTGTCACTGGGAAGATAAAACCAGGTAAAACTCAGGTCTTCTCCACCGTCGATATAATCATCGTTATTCAGATTTCTGTAAAATGCTGTTTTTGATTCCACGCTAATCGGGTAAATCAATGTAAAGCCGTCCATAAGTTCGATGCGTATGGAATGATCTACTAGTTGGTCAAATTCCGCTTGCGTCATTTCTGGCATGTGTTCTATTTTATCAGTTTAGAAATATTTACGGTAGATATATTGCTTATTACTTGAATTAGTAGTTGATCCAGTGCCTGATTCTGAATGTAAATTAACTGTTTTATTGCAAAATAAAAGTATTGCCCGCATCAATGTAATAAACATTTAATATGACAATACTTTTTGCATCCTATTTTTTAAATGAATGCCGCTAGAAAAATGGATCATTTATTGCAATATCTGTTATAAGACACTACTCAATCGTCCCTTATTTCACTTCTGTAGAAGGAGGTCCCAAATAGGAAAACTTCATTCCCCCAAAGTCAATTACAATTTTTTCTATGACCATACCCGGATCTCCGCAAATTATCTTCAAAGTATGTTTGCCCGGCTTATCAATATATAAAACAGACTCGTTGATGGCAGCATTTCTTATGGCATGTTCTGACCATGCCTGGGAATACTCAGGAGCCGAGGAAGAAGGAAATGCAATGGCACCGTCATCGATACTCACACCGTAGGTCGTTTGTGAATTTGAGGATTCATGGAATCCAAAATCCCTGTTGGAACTTAGTGGGAACACCGGCAATACATAGGTATAAACGTGGACAACACCCCGTCCTTGGCTGTAAAAATCGTATTGCAGATTAGCTGCTGTACTGCTTTTAGGATTCTGGATAGGTGCTACAGGGCTGCCTATCTGTACTGATTTCCCTGCGTATCCGAGCGCATCAATCACCTGCATTTTTATGTCTTTGGTCTCCACCTTTCTTTGAAATTTAATTCCCGGTATGGATATGACGCCGTTATGCACTGTAAACCTGCCTTTCATACTATCTGCGCCCAAATCCGGATTAAAAGCATTGACAAGTACCTGCTTGCTTAATTTTCCGGATGTAATAGTAATAAGACCCTCTGTTTTAGTCCCTGCATCTTTCCCAATCTTGCTCCAGTCTACACCGATATGCAAACTGTCCTGCGTTTTTAATAGCCCTGCCTCTTTATCTAATATAATCCATGGGGCACTTCGTTTTGCGGTCCAATGAAGTGGTTCCTGCCCCGTATTATAAACTTCAATATAGTGATGATCTTTAAATAACTTATTGAAAGTCGGCAACACATTATGCCCGCCACTTGAGCCTTCTGCCTTTATTTGAAGAGATCCATTTTCAGGGATAGTCGCTGAATCTAATTTTGGCTTCTCAAAATAAGAGGCGGTGACACCCTGGGTTAAAGAGACAACCTTATTCCATTTGCCATCTAACAAGGTATTATAGATTTTAGTAATGGTATGGAGGCTATCGTATAATTCGTCTACTTGTCTTTTTAACCCATTTACAGCACTGCGCTTTTCAAATAGATATTGGCGCTGTAGCTGGGCGGTTAACCGCATCCGGTTCATTAAGCCGGCACCCTTCACCGGATAGACCAGTAGTTCAAAAAATGAGGGCTTATAATTTTCCGGTAGTTCATTCCATATCCCTATGACTTCCTTTTCAATTTTTAGATATTCATTTATCCGGTTCGCTGCTTCGTGATAATTTTCAAAAGAAAATTCCGGGTCGGTTGTCCGCTCGCGTGCGTTCTTATTAGAATTCCACTCATACCCCCAACCCATTGCTTCGGGCTTTCTTGAAAAGGCCAATTGATTGTAAGCTATGGTAATATCTATTAATTTTCTATAATACTGCTGCCCATATATCCTACTTAACCATCCTGCCTGGAAAATGGGAGCACTTTGAAAGCTAAAATCATTCATATTGTAAGCCATGCTTAAAAACTGCGTAACCTGAGCCTCACAGGATTTAATATCACCGGCATTTAAAACCCATAACCGGTCTGCCCCGGTTGCATAGGCTTTACTCAGCTCTTCATACATCAGATTGGGTGGCGTCGACCCTAACCAGAGGTAATCATGCGGGGACCCTAAGTAAGAAGCATGGTAATACACGCCGGAATGACCAGAGCGCTTCTGCTCTGTAGGATTGCTCAGCTGTTTTAGGTAGCCGTAATTATCGTCGGGCCAGACAATGGTTACATCGTCTGGAAGTTTCAGGCCTGCATTATAGATCTCTAATACTTCTTTATAGGGTACAAATATTTGCGGGACTTCAGACAGGGGCTTGTCTATATACTTTTTCAATAGGCTTCTTTGGTCATTTAAGGCCTCCTCCACCAGTTTTACACGCTGCGCCAGGGTATAGTTACCTGTCATTTCCCGGTCGTGCAGTCCCCTTAAGGCTAGTGTATAAACATTTTCATAAGGAGAATTCTCTTTCACCCTTTTATCCAAGACTTTCAGGATGTTCTTTTTATTGGTCATGTAATTCCACTCACCCATTGTCTTTTTGTCCCATTCGCTGGCATTATTAAACAGCAAAGGCTCCGGGTGTGTAGATCCCATTACGATTCCAAAGGAGTCCGCTAATACTTTGTTTTCCGGATATTTATTAAAAGCACTGCTGGCCTCGTGCATGGCGGGACATAAATAATTGGCGTCTAAACGCAGTAAAAGTTCAAATACCTTCGCGTAGGTTTTGGGTCCGATATTTTTTAACTGCGGATCAAAGGTATTTTTGGCCCAGGGCCGTAAGCCCCAATCTTCATCATTTATAAATACCCCTCTGAACTTAACGGCGGGCTTTACCGATACAAAATCCTGCACCTCCATAAAAACAGATTTGCGCCTTACGACTGGCACATCAGCCCACCAATACCAGGGCGATACACCCATGGTCTGTGACAATTTAAATAGCCCATAAGCAACAGCCCGACGGCCACTTCCCGCTATAACGAGTGCCTTTTTTACGTTAGGATAGGGATTTTTAATTAGAAATATACCGTACCGCTCCCAGGCGCCTTTAAGGGAATCAACATTTATTTTCCCCTTATCCGCCAGCTCTTTTATCCACCGGTTGTTTTCTATCGTACCGGCAATAATCAGGTTGGAAGTAGACCGCATAGAAAAGTGAGTGTTAATAGCCGGGGTATTTCCCAGGACTTTTTCAACATCGCCCGCAAATAAGCGGGCGGCTGTCCTGACCGACACCGGATCTTTTTCGTCACTTAGTATGCTACAATTTGAAAAATCAAATATATTGCCATTACCATTTGCTTTTTGTACAATACTTAATTGACTATAACCGCCATAAACAAATAATAGAAAAATTACAATGAGTACTGTTCTTTGATGCGTCATTTTAAAAAATTAATTAATCAGATAATCCATATTTATAATATCCCTGCTTCTGCTGCTAAGGTACATTAAGCAATAAGCTCCTGATAGGAGACCCATGATTTAAGCCTGATGATCAAAAGTTCATACGGTAAAGCTCAAGTATATAATGCTTCTGCATTAAGGCGCTGTTGATAATGTGTTCATCGTAAAAGTCAGATCCTGTATTTTACCGTCATAGGGCTGTAACCGGCCTTTTAGTGCCTGTCCCTGCAGTTTTCCACAAGTCACGTAACCACTCTTTATTTTGGTCAGGTCTTTATCTAAACGCTGACACAGCAAGGACTGCCCGTTAAAACTGATCTCCAAATCTCCTTGGGCGGTGAGCTTAAGTAATAGCTGTCCCTTATTAGCATTTTCACCTGAGCCTATTTTTGAGCTTTCGATAACCTTACCGCCCGAAAGCTGAAGGCCCAGCTTCCCGTCATAGGCGAACAACTTAAAATTGCCAAAATAATCACAGACGATTCCGCCATTGCCAGCTCCTCTGCTGATTTTTCCATTGCCACTGGTCCCGTCTCTATCTGGTGAATTTTGAATGTCGTCCAAATATGCAGAGATATAAAGGGTGTCCGGATTCCAGCGATGTCTGTTAAAAGAAAGATCCGAAGCGCTTTTATTTTGCAAGATAGTATAGCTATTGTCTGCGAATTTTGGTAAAGGGCCGTCCATAATCATCTGTGTCTTTTCTCCTTGCCTGGCTAATTCCTTTTGTAACAGTGCACGAAGATTTATTAATGTATTGTTTGCCTCCGGATCATCTTTATTTGCAGTTGTCACAGCTAGATTCTTAAATTCTTCTTTGTCCTGGTTCAGATTATATAATTCTTCCGGGGGACGGTAAGTATATCTGTCGAGCAGAAATTTGGTCTTTGGATTATGCTCAGCATCACAGATCCAGGTATCAAAATAATATTCATTTTGTTCTACTTTATCAATATGGGTAATAAAGCGCCTTCCGGGATGGTAATTTTTTATGTAATGCCATCCGGTAGCGGTAATTATCGACCGTGCAGGTGTATAATTGTACCAATAATGCGGTTCTACGGAAGTTTCTGCGAAGATATAATCATGATGGCCTTTCTGGCTGCTGTTACCATTGTTATTATCTTTTATGATACCCTTAAAGGACTTGCCATCCAGTCCCTTTACCGGGCTACCACCCGCCAGATCTATAAATGTAGGGGTGATATCCACCAGAGATATCAGGGCATCTGATTTCGTTCCCGCGGCTATCTTACCCGGCCACCTTACAAGTAAGGGAACGTTTAGCCCTCTATTATATACCGTCCATTTAGCCCCTGGGAACTGTGCGCCCTGATCAGCAGTGAACATCATGACTGTATTATCTTTTTGACCTGCCTTATCCACTGCACGCAACACCTCGCCTAACATTTGATCAGCGGCAGCAATACTTTGGTAATAAGAAGCAATTGCACTTCTCGTAGCTTTGGTGTCTGCCAAGTACTTTGGTACCTGTATCTTAGCTGGATCGAAATCTTTATGGGGGAACCAGGGTACATGTGGTAACCAGGGTGCTACAATAAGACATAGGGGCTTTCGTGATTGGGTAGCAAAATGATCATGGATCAATTGAACAGTCTCTTTCTTCCGGTCTATCCTGTTCTCAGTGGGTGCATACTTGCCAAATTCCCTGCCAATGACTTCAAAAGGAAAATTATCTAATGGAAAAACATCGATCTTACCCGATATCACTACCCGGTAACCTAATTTCTGTAAATAGGCTGGAAGGCTCCCTATTTTAGGGCGAACCGTAAAATGATTCATCTGAGAACCATTTTTGTAAGGATATAACCCAGTAAATAAGGCGCTCCTGGAAGGGGTACACATTGAAGAGGCCGCATAGGCGCTTGTAAACTGTAAACCCTCTTTTGCGAGCAGATCCATATTGGGCGTTCTGACATCTCTATTACCGTAACAACCCAGATCCTGTTGATTCAGGTCGTCTGCAATAAATAGTATAATATTGGGTCTTTGCGGTGCCTTTTGCTGCGTATTTTGGTGGACACTTTGCGGAGACTTTTGAGCACTTAACCTGCCTTGCAGGCAGATTAAGCAGAGTAGCAACAGAAAGTAAATCCCCCCTTTTAATAGTTTCATTTTTATCTTAATGGTGATTACCAATATCCGTTTTTATCAAAATAATTGCTCCACCGTTTATTATAAATATTGTAAATTTTTTTATACAAAAAAATAATAGATTTATAATATGCATATATATAATCACATTACATACAAATATTTGTAACAATATATAGTAAATAAATGATGCAAAATATCTTTTCAAATCAAGTGAGCTCCCGGCCGCGGCCAAGGCTGATTTAAAAATGATCTAAAGATAAAAAGCAACTGCACTGAGGCTTACTGTAGACAAGTTAGCGTTGCAGTTGCCTTTTTATTTATATTGCCCCTATCACTTTTGCTGCTACGCTTATTTGCGTGTTATATATTTTCTCAATGCCACTCGGCACTTAACATTCATTATACGATTGGCACAGCTATGCCGTTATGATACTGTGCCTTCATATATCTATTGCTTTCTTCATCGGTAAATTGCAATGCATTTGCATCCCAATGAATCGTTTTTTTGGTAAGGTGTGCAATATTGCCCATTGAACAATTAATGGCCACCATGCTGGCATCCAATATGGGTGCTTTGAGATCTGTCAGGTTCTTTGATTTGATGACTTCCACAAAATTCTTTGTATGAAGATCCAATCCGTTGTCTACTGATTTCTGGCGGGCCACGGCTTCCATTTTATCCTTTCCGTCTTCTCTTTCGGGGATAACTTCCCAACCTCCTCTGTCTAATACCAGTGTTCCATTGTTGCCTATAAAGGCAATGCCATGATCCCTGCCATAAGGTCCACCGTTAATACCGATGGCTTGTTCCCAGACCATATTAAAATCTCCAAAATCATATACAGCCGACATCGTATCCGGCCACTCTTCTGCATCCTTAGGATAACCCGTCTTGCCACCAATGGCCGCAACAGAAAGTGGGTATCTATGACTGGCCTTCATACCGATCATGGCATAATCTATCAGGTGAACACCCCAGTCTGTCATTAAACCACCGGCGTAATCATAAAACCATCGAAAATTAAAATGGAACCGGTTTGGATTAAATGGCCTTTTCTCGGCCGGCCCAAGCCACTGATCGTAATGTACTCCTGCAGGCGCCGGACCGTCCGGCTGTACAGGAATGGCTTTCATCCAGCCCATATATGCCCATGTTTTCACTACCCGTACTTGTCCTAATTTCCC
>DATJDF010000430.1:0-3644 GCA_035497555.1 Arachidicoccus sp.
AATCGCAGACATCTCACTCAGGTGATGCAGGCAGGAGGTGGCAGCCAAGTTCCATTCATACAATTGGGTTTAGCCGTGATAAAGATCAGTCGCTCCGGCCGGTGATTCCTGCGCCGGCCTCAATGCGGCAGATGCCAGGTTTTTTTACAATTGGTAATAAAAAAATCAGCCAATTGGTTATCGTGAATGAAAACCAGGAAAATAAAAAGTTAGCAACATTACTGCAATCTTATTTGAATGTACATTTCGGCCTGGATGTGCCTATAGCAAGTTCAGGTGGCAGTGGCGCAGCGTTCTCTGCTGGCGTGAAACAGATCGTACTGACTAGAGTCATGCCCAGAAGTACTGATTTAAAAGCCATAAATAAGGAAGCTTATCATCTTAAAATCTCGCCTGAGAAAATTACCATTAGCGCGGAAGATTCAGGCCCAGGCCTGTTTTATGGTTTGCAGAGTCTTTTTCAGTTGATGAATACAACTGAAGGAAATTTGGAAATCCCCTGCACGGAGATAGAAGATGTACCTCGTTATCCCATACGCTCACTGATGTTGGGTGTTAGTTATCACCTTTTCCCAGTATCTTATATTAAGGAACTGATTGATCTCATGGCTACCTATAAACTCAATACCCTGCATTGGCATTTAACGGACGATACCGGCTGGAGAATTGAAATTAAAAAATACCCCTTACTCACCCGTGTTGGTGCGTGGCGCAGCGCAACTCAGATAGGCAAGGATGCACAGGCACTCGACGATCAGCCTTATGGGGGCTATTATAGCCAGGAGGAGATAAAGGACATTGTCAGCTATGCCAGGGAGCGCTACATTACGATTATCCCCGAAATAGAAATGCCCGGGCACTCAATGGCGGCACTCGCCGCCTATCCCTGGCTAGGTTTTAACCAGAAGTATAAGGTCGCTACTACCTGGGGTATTTATAATGAAATTTATGCACCCAAAGATTCCACATTTGCCTTCCTGGAAGATGTCCTGACAGAAGTAATGGCTCTTTTCCCCGGCCCCTATATTCATATTGGCGGCGATGAAGTCCCTAAAAACACTTGGGCGACTTCTCCTTTCTGTCAACAGTTGATTAAAACAGAAGGCTTAAAAGATGAAGCCGGACTACAAAGCTATTTTATACGCCGAATAGAAAAGTTTATTAATGCGAATGGCCGTAAGATGATTGGCTGGGATGAAATACTCGAAGGCGGTCTGGCACCGAACGCTACCGTGGAAAGCTGGCGTGGAACCAGTGGTGGTATTGAAGCCGCAAAGCAGGGCCATGACGTGGTCATGGCTCCCACAGATTATGTCTATTTTGATTACCTTCAAGGCAAAGAGGAAGAGGAGCCCCTGGGTATTGGCGGATTTACACCACTTTCAAAAGTGTATGGATATGATCCTACACCTAAAGAACTAAGCGCTGCTCAGCAGCGTCATATACTTGGTGTAGAAGCCTGCGTCTGGACTGAATTTATTGCAACGCCCGCTAAGTTCTCCTATATGATCTTTCCAAGGATGATGGCACTCGCTGAAATCGGCTGGTCACCTTTAAAAAGTAAAGATTATACAGACTTCCTTAGGCGGCGGTTACCGGTTCACCTGGAACGACTGGACCGGGCGGGCATGGTCTATAGAGTCCCGGAGGTGATAGGAATAACAGATACAACATTAACAGGCAGCCAATTTGAGTTTACTTTGCATAGTGCTGTAGCTGGTGCGGGCACGCATATTTATTACACTCTTGATGGTTTTGACCCGGATCTGACCTGTTCAATATATGAGCAGCCACTGAAAATTAGATTATCAAAAGGACAGGAGCGCGTATTAAAGGCACGGGTGATTACGGCATCCGGCAAAAAAAGTGTGGTGACCACGACAGTATTGCATGGTAAATAATAAATACGGGAGTTAAGTCGAATATTGAAATCTTAAATTGACAGGATCTGATACTGACTGCACTGAGCAGATTAATGATTAAATTTTAAAAGAAGAAAGTATGAAAATCAGGTTGAATATTAAAAATAGGGGTGTAAAAATGGGCTTACTGACTTTAATGGTGATCACCATACAATTTTCAATTTCTGGAGGAGATGTATTTGCACAAGACACCTACCAGGTTGGAACTGCCTCTGTAAGTACAGAACCGGACGGGCAATTATTTTCTGTTGCGATGTCGGGCTATGGCTATCCACCAGAAGGTCGGTTTTCACTGGAATGGATAAAGGCTGGCTCTGATATAGAAGCACTGCCTAGCAATTTTATCTCCATTACAGGGATAGAGGGCATGCATGGGGCATTTTATGCAGTAGACAGCGCTGGTAATCTATGGAAGGGGGAGGCGGATGAAAACGGGAAGATGAGCAGAATAACGAATGCGACAAATACAGAGAATGTATATACGAACAACAAGTCTAATCATCCAACTTTTCACTGGGTGAAAATTAGTACAGCGCAGGGCCAGAAACTCAGGGCCGTTGCCGGAACAGCGAAGCAACTGTTTGCCCTGGACCAGCAAGGTCGGTTACTGCAAAGTAAAGGAGCAAAAAAGAAGCATAGTTCAAGTCATGGCGACAATCAAAAGGCCGATTTTAAGTGGGAGGTAATCCGTCCAGCTTCTGATTTTCGGTATTTAGCAGATTTGAAAGGGCAGCTATTTGCCGCAGACGGGCAACAAATAGCCAGGCTGGATCCATCCATTGCAAACAGCTCCTGGCAGGTCATTAAGACAGGCTCAGATAATACAGATATTACAGGCATAAGGAGTATCGCTGCTGTTCAAAGCGAAGAGCGGTTACTAGTCATTAATGACCATGATTCTTTATGGTACGTTTCACCTTTTAAGGAGTCCGTTGCCTGGCGGCAAGTAGGGCGATTTAACGGAGTTACTTATGATGTGCACCTAAATGCTATTGGTGTACTTAATAATCATTTATTTGCTATAAGTAAGGATCATCACTTATTTGTGGGACGCCACAGTACAGATGGGAATTTATGTGCCAATACAATTGCCATTAAGGACGCACATAAGACGATTGCCATTATGGGTATAGATCTGACCGGTTTTGATCATACACTTACAGAAGCAGTGAAAGATATGGTGCATAAGGATCGGGGGATCGATAAATCTGCGATACTAATTAATGCATCACATACACATTTTCCGCCGACAGCGCAGGCTTATCCTGCCTGGGGCAGTTTTTTAAAGCATCCAGATACAATCTATCTGAATTTATTAAAAAATGCCATGGTGCGTTCTATTGAAAAGGCACTGGATAATATGAAGCCGGCCAAATTGTATTTTGGCCGGGGTCAGACCAATATCGGACTGAACCGGGCTTCTGAAAATCCCGATTCGCCGCTGGATCATACACTCGATGTACTTGCCGTCAAGGATTTAGGCGGGAAAATAAAATCGGTCTTATTTTTAACGCCCTGTCACGCTGTTTTTAATAACAGCGGCAAAGAAGGTTATACACTAAGTGCCAACTTCCCAGGTGTAACCCGCGGTTTAATTAAGGAAAAACTAGGTGTGCCTTCAGTCTTTATCCAGGGCTGTGCGGGAGATATTAATCCCAGGAGTGACAATCACGTCGTTACAGGCACCGAGTTGACGGCTAATATTTTCCATATATTAGACAG
>DATJDF010000431.1:0-2269 GCA_035497555.1 Arachidicoccus sp.
CAAACCCTGGTTTTCCCCAATGAATTCCTAAATTAATGGGGGCCTGTACGCCTCGGTATTAGTGCTTCGCACCCGGATAATTCTCTACAGTCTCGAAAACATAATTGGGATGTTTCGTTTTCAGGACATGGATAAATTTGTACAGTGAATCCATATAATTCTGCCGGTGAAACATCCGGTCGTGCGTAAGCAGCACGACTGCATTTTTACGGTGTGTATGGTGGTGATTTAATGCATTTTCGATCATAGCGACCATTTTATCCGCAGATTGAACGGGAACAGAACCGGAGCCGGATGGATCCCGCTTGAAACTCCATTCCGCATCCCAGCCAAATACAGAATAACCTGCTGAGTCAAGCAACCGGCAGACTGGTTTTACCAGACTATGGGCCGTTAATCCGGAGGAAAGCACCCACCCGCTGTTACCCGGAAGGCGGATATATTTTTTTACAACCCCAAGGCTCTTTTGTGCTTTCATAAAATCTTCAAAGCAGGCATCCTTATGGTGATAAAAAGACATATAATGTCCATTGGCATGGGTATAGCTATGATTGGCCAGTAAGATCTCGGGGTAACTGTCCCTAATGGTATCTACAACAGAGCGCATCGTTTTTCCGTAAGTCTCATGCAGCCCAACCATAAAAAAAGTACCCTTTACGCCAAGTGATTTGAGGGTGTGGTAAACATTCATCGTTCCCGGTTGCGGGCCGTCATCAAAAGTAAGATACACGTATTTTTTGGTGGAATCCATCTCAAAACCAGTCCCAGGTTCTTCAACTGCCTGAGGGGTTTGTGCAGTCGTCACGGCAGATTCCGTAACAGCCGGACTGTCAATAGGCGGAATGATGGTTTCTGATTTAATTTTCTGCGTGTCACTACGGGCATTTAATTCGGAATCCGTCGTTTGTGCGGTAACGACCAGCGCGTCCGAACCGGGCTTATCAGAAGAGTTGCTTTTGCAACCTGGCAATATTACCAGTGCGCTAACGCTGAATACTGCGAAAACAACGACGAAGTTTTTAAGATAACTTAAACTCATAAATGAAGCTTTTTGTTTCAAAGAAAACGAAGGTAGGGGGTAATATCGAAATATAGATGGCTGAAAAACAAAACTTTAAAGAATATTAATGCTGCCTGGTTGTCAGACTATAAGGGCAAGGTTTTAGCCGCTGCGAGGACCGCCTGCTGGCTGGCTTCTTTTTTATTATAGCCTTTCCCTTCTGCGATTCTTTCTCCATCTACTACAACAGCTACCGTGAAAACCCGGCGTTTGCGATCCATTGACTCCTGGACGGTATCAAATTGCAGGTCTTTATTATTTTTGCCCGCCCAACCAATCAATTTATTTTTTAAATTAATTTCAACTAATTCAAGATCTTCAATAGAGAGGTAGGGGTTCAAAATTTGTCCAACTACCCATTTACGTGCTTTCCGGTAGCCTTTATCCAAGTAGATAGCACCTACCAGCGCTTCGAGTGTGTTACCAAAAATCTGGCTGTTGCGCAGTCCGAAATCCTCCTGGTTAAACCGGGTCAACTTTTTCAGACCCATTTTTACGGCAATGTCATTAAGTTGTTGGCGATTAACCATTTTGCTGCGCATTTCCGTTAAAAACCCCTCGTCTTTATAGGGATATTTTTTAAAGAGATAATCCGCGACGACCGTGCCTAAAACGGCATCTCCCAAATATTCAAGTCTTTCGTTGTTTTCAGATACGTCTTCCGTCACGGACCGATGACTGAGCGCACGCTCATATAACACAATACTGCGAGGTTTGATACCCAGAATCAGGGAGATCTGCTTCTTTAAAGAGGGTTGCTGCTGGAGCTTTTCAATAATGTTTTGAACCGATTTTTGCAAAATAACTTACGGTATATACTTTTTCACAATGACTGCCGCATTGTGGCCACCGAAACCAAAGGTATTACTTAATGCCGCATTAACCACACGTTTCTGCGCTTTATTAAATGTAAAGTTCAGTTTCGGATCGAGATTCTCGTCATCCGTAAAATGATTGATGGTAGGCGGTATGGTATCGTGGATGACACTCATGATGGCGGCGACAGCTTCAATGGCACCGGCAGCACCCAGACAATGACCCGTCATTGACTTGGTCGCACTGATGTTTAATTTATAAGCATGTTCTCCAAAAACATTAACGATTGCTTTGACTTCCGCGATATCACCCAGTGGTGTAGAAGTTCCATGAGTATTAATATAGTCGATTTCTTCTTTTTGCATGCCAGCGTCCTGGAGTGCATCCAGCATG
>DATJDF010000432.1:0-6471 GCA_035497555.1 Arachidicoccus sp.
CAGCAAGGAAGAGTTTTCAAATAACTTACTATAATAATTATGGACAAAACCGGTACAGCTTGCGCTGGGGGCGACAATGTAATCATCCCCTTTAAAGTCTTGCAGAAACTTTTTGCAGACTGTTTTTGCCTCTTCAAAAAAGCCGGCATTAAATGCGGGTTGACCACAACAAGTCTGATTCGTATTATAAGTAACCGTGCAACCCGCTTTCTCCAATACTTTTACCATACTAAAAGCCACATTTGGATAAAGCTGATCTATAAAACAGGGTATAAATAATTGTACGTTCATTTTTTTAATTAAGTAGATAAGAAATAGCGTAAGTATTTCTATAGTGAATACCATCCGGGCCTCTTCCTGTCCACCCATTATATCACCGGCACGAACCTCAAACGGGGAAATAGCTTACCTGGGCCCTGATTCAAAAACCTTGCTAAAAACAACAATACCCTTTTATCTTAACAGTCAATCAGATCGAGCGGCTAAGGGCAATCATTTTCAAGGCAGTAATAGCGGCTTCTTCACCCTTGTGCCCATGAATACCCCCTGTTCGATCAATGGCTTCCTGTTCATTATTCAGGGTCAGCACCCCAAATATTACAGGCACCTGTAATGCCAGATTTAATTGCAATATACCATTTGTAACGATCTGACAGACATATTCAAAATGCGGTGTTCCGCCCTGAATAACTGTTCCCAAAGTAATAAAAGCATCGGCCGGCTGTTTAGATTGCTGCTGATAGTGCTTTACTGCAAAAGGGATCTCTACCGCACCCGGCACAACAAGTGTTCTGTGCCTGACTGCGGCTGCGTCCAGTATGCGCAGGCAGCCTTCTTCTAAACGGTCGACTAAATGCGCATTCCACTCAGTTTTTATCAATACAACAAAGGCATCCGCTAATGTAGGGATGCCTTGTGTCAATGCATTATTTCCAGTACTAGCCATTGTATAAAATTAATTGTTCGGCTGCAGTTCCAGACGGTTGAGGTATTTTTCAGCCTGCATGCCTTTTACTGTATTGGGAAAATTGTCTTTTAATTGTGTATAGATTGCCACTGCATCCTTGGTCTGACCATCGAGTTCGCTGAGCATTCCAGCTCTGAATAAATACTCAGATGCGTTAACCTGATCATCTTCGAAAGTCGTTGCAGCTTTTTTGTAATTACTGATCGCTTCTTTATTTTGCTTTAACTCACTATAGGCATCTCCAAGGGAACCATAGGCCATCATCTGTACCTGTTTTTGAGAAGTACTGAACTCCTTCAGGTATTTTACCGCATTTTTAAAATCACCTAAATGAAGATAGCTTTCACCCGCATAAAATCTGGCAAGATTGCCAGCAGGTGTACCGCCGTAAGTACGGATAATTGAAAGTGCACCTTTTACGGTACCTCTTCCTTCCAATACTGCTTTGTAAGCTGCAGTGTCCATTTGCGGAGATAAAGACGCCGCCTGGAAAGCTGCCTGCACATTACTCAGCGCCTCATTGGCACGCTCAATCTTAGGTCCCTGAATGAATTGTTTATAACCGATAAAGCCAAGAACAGCGATAACGATTACAGCGACGACAGTAATCAACGGTTTTTGGTATTTGTACCAAAGTGCCGTGAAATCTGTACCCCTTCTAGCCTGTTTGTAAGCCATATGTTGTTTTGAATTTTAAAAAAAGCTTTATATGCCAATCGATACGGATCGGATTATGCCAATCATATCGATTAATGCTGCTGCGCAAATATAGGCGTTAGTCGGTAATAAATTCATAATTTTCATCCGCATATACATCTTTCAGCAATTCATCTGCTTCCGGGAATGGACTTTCCTCTGCAAACTTGACAGCTTCTTCAACGACCTGCTCTATTCGCTGATCTATTGCTGTAATGTCCTGATCGCTGGCAATATTTTTATCTTTTATGATCTTCAGGATGAGTTGAATAGGATCTTTGGATTTGTATTCTTCCAATTCTTCCTTCGTTCTGTATTTACCCGGATCAGAAATAGAATGCCCTTTGTAACGGTAAGTCTTGATTTCCAAAAGGGTAGGACCGCCTTTTTCACGGGCGCGCTTTACCGCACGGGCAACAGCCTCATGCACGGTCTCCGGATTCATGCCGTCCACGGAATCACCCGGCATTTCAAATCCATCTGCTAATTTATAAATATCCAGGACATTAGAGGTTCTTTCTACGGAAGTTCCCATGGCATAATGGTTGTTTTCACATATAAAAACAACGGGCAATTTCCAGAGCATGGCCAGATTGAAGGTTTCATGCAAAACTCCCTGACGGGCAGCACCATCACCAAAGAAACAAAGTGTCACATTATCTGTGCCTTTATATTGATCTGCAAAAGCAAGGCCTGCACCTACACCAATTTGGCCACCTACAATACCATGACCGCCAAAAAAGTGATGCTCTTTACTGAAAAAATGCATACTGCCACCTTTTCCCTTTGCACATCCTGTTGATTTTCCGTAAAGTTCAGCCATTGCCTGGTTAGGTGGAATACCTTTTGCAATACCCAGCCCATGATCGCGGTAAGCGGTGATAAATGGATCTTCGGGACGCGTTGCCGTCATACAACCTGCAGCAATTGCTTCCTGGCCGATATAGGCATGGAAAAATCCACGGATTTTACCAGCCATTTTGTACTTTTCTTCCGCTTTAAGCTCAAATTGACGGATGAGTTGCATTAGTTCGTACCAATACAAGTAGGTTTCTTTTGAAAATTGAGTATTTATAGCCACGATATTAAAATTTGAGACGCAAATATAGTAATTAATTCGGGAAATCAGCCTGAACAGCGTCATCAAGTTTTACACAGCGGCGATATATAAATTATTATAATGCCATCTCCATTTGCACTTGATAAAAGCCACAGGATTAATCTTTTAAAGCCGGTAGTTCTCATTCTAAACTGAAGAGACAGCAGGCATTATTCCGGACAAAATAATAGGGTTTAAGATGAACAGATACACTCCCCGTCAAATTTTATAACTTATTTTCCGGCCTTTTACCGATAGTTTTATTCCATTTAACGAAAAAGGCCACGCAATTCCTTTGGTAATCATTTAATTTTGCCCACAAGATGAAAAAGAAAGCCGCATTACAGCCAAAGACAAGCCCATCTAAACCACAAGCCAAGCCCAATATTTTTAAGGTGCTGCAGCCTTATAAAGGATTGCTCGCCGGTCTTTTGATATTTGCCCTGTTGAGCAATGCGCTCAACCTGTTTATACCCAAAATCATCCAAACTGGCATCGATAGCTACACGAATCATCAGTATAACTTTTCCTCCATTCTATGGTTATTCCTCGGTGCTGCTGTCCTTATTTTTATTTTTACCTATTTACAGAGCATTATCCAGACCTATGCTTCAGAAAAGGTGGCCCGGGATCTTCGAAAGCAACTTTCGGATAAAATTTCCCGGCAGACTTATGCCCGGGTACAGGAAGCTGACCCCAATAAAATATTAACCAATCTGACTTCCGATGTGGACGCGGTAAAAACCTTTGTATCTCAGGCAATCGTTTCCATCGTATCTTCTATTGTACTGATCGTCGGTGCGGCTATTTTATTATTGAATATTAACTGGCGACTTGGTTTATTAGTCTTACTGGTTATTCCGATCATCGGTGTCGCCTTCTTTCTGGTATTCAAGAAAGTGAAAGTCCTGTTTAAAAAATCACAGGAGGTGCTCGACAGGCTCAATAAAGTCATCAGTGAAGCTATATTGGGCGCAGGACTTATCCGGGTGCTTAATGCTCAGATGCCGGAGTATTATAAATTCACGGATGCCAGTGGCGAAGCGAGGAACCTGGGTCTTTCTATTCTGCGTCTGTTCGCTTTACTGATACCCGTCATTGTTTTCACGGCAAATATGGCCCGCCTTATTATACTGGCTATGGGTGGTCATTTTGTGATATCTGGATCCATGACACTTGGTGAATTTGCTGCTTTCAATAGTTATATTGCCATTTTGATCTTCCCGATTCTCATTATTGGCTTTATGAGTAATATCATTGCCCGGGCCTCTGCCTCTTATGGCCGGATCGTGCAGATTTTACAAACCACTGATGCGCAGGAAGGTGGCAGTTTCGGTAAAGTCCTGAATGGCGATATTGATATTAAAAATGTAAGCCTTTCATTCGGGGAAAAAAAGGCACTGAAAAATGTATCTTTTTTGATCCCTGCTGGTTCAAAAACAGCTATTATCGGCCCGACGGCTGCTGGCAAAACCCAGTTGTTATATGCAATGACCACCTTAATTCTTCCAGAGGAAGGAGAGATTCTGTATGACGATGTGCCGCTGAGGGAATATGATCAGGAAGTGTTGTTGCGGCAAATTGGACTGGTTTTCCAGGATGCAGTAATTTTCAATATGAGTCTTAGGGAAAATATCGCCTTTAACGCTGAAGTTACGCCGGAGGCGATGCAAAAGGCTATCGATACGGCAGAACTCCGGGATTTTATTGATCAGTTACCCGACGGTTTGGAAACGGTTGTTTCCGAAAGAGGTGGCAGTCTGTCCGGCGGCCAGAAACAAAGAATTATGTTGGCCAGGGCACTGGCGGCCAATCCTCGGATCTTACTTCTGGATGAATTCACGGCACGCGTGGACAAACAGACGGAGCAGAAAATCTGGGAGAACGTTGATACAAATTATCCCGGCATTACGCTGGTGTCCATTACGCAGAACCTGGCACCGATCATGGATTATGAGCAGATTGTTTTATTGATGGAAGGAGAGGTCATCGCCAAAGGGACGCATGAAGACCTGCTTAAAACAACTCCGGAATATATTCAGATCTACCAGTCACAGCAAAGCCTGAATGCTTATGAACCGGTACAGGTTTAAAAGTCTTAGGACGGCACATTGTGATCAGTTAACCTGATGGGCATACAAATTATTTATCCAAGCGGAAAAAAGTTATGATGAATTACGATTTAAGCAAAGAACCCAAAAGCACCACAAAAGCGGCATTTAAAAAAATGCTGCAGTTTCTCAAAGGTGAGCGTAAGCAGCTGTTGATTGCGATGGGTGTTATGCTGCTGAACTCAGGTATCACTATGTTAACACCCTACCTCATTGGCTATACAATTGATCATTACATTCAGACAAAACAGTATCACGGCCTCTTGGTATTTTCTGGGATACTTTTTGTACTTTATCTGATCTGGGCCGGTACTGAATACGTACAGACACAGGTGATGGGCAGTGTTGGACAGCGTATGCTGTTTAATCTCAGAAACGAGGTTTTCGGCAGACTGCAACAACTACCGGTTGGGTTCTTTAACCAGAACAAATCCGGTGACCTGATTTCCAGAATTAATAACGACACGGATAAAGTCAATCAGTTTTTTTCACAATCCGTCATGCGGTTTGTGGACAGCATTTTTACAATGACGGGGGCGGCTCTGTTTCTTTTGAGTATCAACCCGGAACTTGGGGGCGCGACACTTATACCTGCGGTCTTTATTTTACTTTTTGTTTTGATCGTGTCGCCATGGGTAAAAAAGAAAAATGCTGTCAGCCTGAATAAATCAGGTGGCCTGAGTGGAGAAATTCAGGAGAGCCTGCATAATTTTAAGACCATTATTGCTTTTAACCGCAGGGATTATTTCCGACAGCGATTTCAAAAAGCGAACCAGGACAATTATAAAGCATCCATTCATGCGGGACTCGCCAATAATATATTTGTCCCGGTATTTTCACTGCTCTCAAACCTGGCGCAACTTATTGTGTTGGTTTTTGGCATATACCTGATTTCACAGGGACAATTTACGATTGGCCTTTTGATTAGTTTTATTGCTTACGCACAGAACTTCTATCAGCCCTTGCGACAATTAGCGGCATTATGGGCGAGTTTCCAAACGGCTATGGCCGCCTGGGACCGGATATCAGTGATACTGAATCTTACCACTAATCTACCGCAATTGAGGCCGTCCGATTCGACTGATTTGGGGGTAAAAAACGGTGGCAGTCCGGCACCGGTTATTGAGTTTAAAGACGTTTGTTTTGAATACACAAGCGATAAGAAAGTACTTCACCATATTGATTTCAAAATGGAACTGGGTAAAACCTATGCGCTTGTAGGGCCTACCGGTGGTGGCAAAACAACGACTGCTTCGCTGATTGCGAGACTCTATGATCCCACAGCAGGGGAAGTGCTACTGAACGGCAGAGATATTCGGACCTATTTACCGGAGGATCGCACAAAGCAGATTGGATTTATCCTTCAGGAACCCTTTTTATTTTCCGGGACACTAAGAGACAATATATTATATGGCAATGAAGTCTATAAAGATCTTGACAATACTGCACTGGTGAGACTTATGGAGGAGATCGGACTCTCCGGTCTTCTAATGCGCTTCGAGCAGGGACTGGACACCAAACTCAGCAGCACGGCCGATGATATCAGTCTGGGCCAAAAACAGCTGATTGCCTTTATCCGGGCAGTGATTCGCCGGCCA
>DATJDF010000433.1:0-13341 GCA_035497555.1 Arachidicoccus sp.
AGGGAAAACAAAAATGCTGTTTCCATCGCCCAAAATGCCATTGCTTATGCTAAGGAAAATGCCAAAAATGTAATTATTATTGATACCGCCGGCCGCCTGGCCGTCGATGAGATAATGATGGAAGAAGTGGCTAATATTAAAAAGACCGTCCAGCCAAATGAAATCCTCTTCGTAGTTGATTCCATGACCGGTCAGGATGCCGTCAATACTGCCAAAGCCTTCAATGACCGCCTGGATTTTACCGGGGTGGTGTTAACAAAACTGGATGGAGATACCAGGGGCGGGGCAGCACTAAGTATTAAATATACCGTTCAGAAGCCGATTAAATTTGTGAGCAGTGGTGAAAAAATGGACACCCTGGACGTTTTCTATCCCGACAGAATGGCGCAGCGAATTCTTGGAATGGGAGACATAACCTCACTTGTTGAAAAAGCGCAGGAACAATATGATGAAGAAAAGGCCAAGAAATTAGAGAAGAAAATACGTAAGAACCAGTTTGATTTTCAGGATTTTATCGATCAGTTACAACAGATTAAACGGATGGGGAACCTCAAAGACATTATGGGTATGATCCCAGGTGTCGGCAAGGCCATGAAAGATGTAGATATCAGTGATGATGCGTTCAAAGGAGTAGAAGCCATTATTAATTCAATGACACCCTATGAAAGAGCCAATCCGGATAGTATAACACCTTCTCGCCGTAACCGCATCGCAAAGGGCTCCGGTAAGGAACTCCAGGAGGTAAACGCTTTTATGAAGCAGTTTGACCAGATGCGCCAGATGATGAAAACGATGAATAAAATGCCGATGGCGGGTATGATGGGTGGTCTTGGAGGTATGAAACGCAGATAATTTAACCCTAATATGCTGCCTTTCAACATAAATTTTTATCGATCATCCAGATAGAAATACTATCTTTATGAGTGTAAATGAAAGTCTGGAAAGGATGTTTAAACTAAAATAATTAACTATGATTCAGCGTATTCAGTCATTATGGTTGTTGTTGGTGGTCCTTCTGGCCGCACTTTCTCTGAAATTCAGTTTTTATGTCGGCACTTGGCTGAGTGAAGGTGTACAACATCCACAAATAGTGCTCAACGGACATAATCCTTCCATAATGGTATTTGTCGTTACCATCGTTTTAATGGTTGTCGCATTAATCAGCTTGTTTATGTACAAAAACAGGCGCCAGCAATTGATGCTCACCGTGATTACCTTATTATTGAGCATTGCCCTGCTTTACTTTTATTATCAGGAAATCCATACCAATTTCTTAGTGGGCAGCGGTACGATTGCACTTACTTCGGTTTTTGTATTTGCCATTCCGATCGTGACGATAATGGCACTGCGCGGCATCAATAGAGATATACGGTTACTAAAAAGTGCAGATAGATTAAGGGGGTAAAACGGGTGAATAGTTAGTAGCGAGTCCCTTATTGGTGCGCATTATTATACCCAATCCCAAAATCCCCATTTTATGCCAAAAATTCTAAGACAATGTTTCGTGGTTGTTTTACTCATGGGCTTCTCCACCTCGGCGATGGCCTGGGGGTTAAATGGACACCGGATTATTGCAGAAATTGCTCAACGACACCTTTCGAACCGGGCTGCAAAGAATCTGGAAAAGTTAATTGGTCAGGCTCCACTGGCTTTTTGGGCCAATTGGCCGGATTTTATAAAATCAGATACGACCGATAAATGGAAACAGACAGCTCCATGGCATTATGTAGATCTACCCGGACACTTAGAAGAATCTGATTTTATCCGCGACTTGAAAGAGCTGAGTCATAAGAGTTTATATACACAAATTCCGGAGATGGAAAATATTCTGGAGAATAGAAAACTTCCACTAGAACAGCGTCAGATTGCACTTCGCTTCCTGGTCCATTTTATTGGGGATTTGCACCAGCCCTTACACGTTGGCCGGGATGAAGATGCAGGTGGAAACAAAATCAAAGTGACGTGGTTTGGTAAAGCGACGAACCTCCATACGCTCTGGGACACAGAATTAATTGATTACCAGAAATGGAGTTATACGGAATATGCCACCAATATTGATACCGCCAGTAAGGCCACTATTGCTCAAATCCAGAGCGGAAGTCTAGAAGACTGGTTTTTTCAGTCTCATCAGTTATCAGATGAAATTTATGACCGTACACCGGATGGGTCTAGCTTAAGCTATAATTATAATTATTTATTCTATAACCGGCTTAACCAGCAATTATTAGACGGTGGATTGAGATTGGCGCGGATACTGAACGAGATTTTAGGTTAGCCGCTAAAAACAATCGGATTATATTGTAATTATCTTTCATTAATATTAGCATATTAAAGCCCCGGAACAAGGAAGTGAATACGCCTTGTTCCGGGGCTTACTAATTTTACTATTCATCAAAGGCTCCTAACTGGAAAATCAGATTACGCTTTGGTATCGAATTCATTATTCCAGTCTCCCGCTAATAAGTTGATTTTTTCCTGCACTGAATCTTTCAGGTGATTCTTATACGCACGGTATTTTTCTGAAATATTTTCATCTCCGGTACCCAGAATCTGAGCCGCCAGTAATCCGGCATTTTTAGCGGCACCCAGTGCGACTGTGGCCACGGGAACGCCGTTAGGCATCTGAAGAATCGAAAGGATAGAATCCCAGCCATCAATGGAATTGGAAGATTTAATGGGGACGCCAATAACCGGCAGATGTGTCAGGGAGGCGATCATGCCTGGTAAATGGGCCGCCCCGCCTGCACCGGCGATGATCACCTTGATACCGCGCTCTGCTGCTGTTGTTGAATATTTGAACATCCGCTCCGGGGTTCTGTGGGCAGACACAACCGTCAGCTCATAAGGGATCTCAAAAAACTTGAGGATACTGGCGGCATCTTGCATGATTTTAAGATCACTGTCGCTTCCCATAATGATACCTACCTTCACACCTGTACCGCCTGCGCCACTATTCATAATGTATATTTTTAATATTTGGATCCAATTTTCTGATCAAAATTATCATCAGTTTCCTCATCCTCATCTATGGTGTCTTCCTCATTGGTTTCATCGTCATCCTCCTCCTTATTGAAATCATCCTCCTCATCGATTTCGTCGTCCTCTTCATTAATATCTTCCAACTCTTCTTCCTCATCGGGAGCCTTGTCCTCTTCCTCTATAGCTGCCTCGCGCTCATTTTCATCCTCGCTTTTAGGCTCCGATTCCCCGTCACGATCATTTTGTGCAGGGAGTGAGAATTCGTCCAGTTCTTCTTCCGCTAACACTGGCTGCGACGCTGCATCATGCTCCTCCAGTGTTGCGAGCTCCGCATCAGCTTCCTCTGCAAGGTCCTGATCTTCAGTTGCGGATGGGTTACTGTGCAGGTTATCACTAGTCCTTGTTTCATCTAGATCTACCTCGAGATTAACCTTAAACTCCCTTTCCATATCCTGCTGATCACCCGCCAGGCTTTCTCTGAGCTGCTGGTCAGCTATTTCTGATTCTTCAGCTTCTTCTAAGTCTGTATCAGCAATATTTACATCCGTTTCAACACCAGCACCGGTTGAAGAAACCGCTGCTACCGCCGTTGTATATTCAGAAGTCTCTTTTTGAGCCTGCTCTTTTTTGAAGATACCAAAGTCTTCATCTTCCTCTACATTACGCTGTTGGGCAGTAGGTTCAATTCTTTCAGCCAACACTTCCCTGATTTTAGGCAGATCATCTGCAGAATTGAGTCCAAAATAATCCATGAAGCTCTTAGAGGTTTCATAGATTAAGGGTTTGCCGGGTAGCTCTTCGTTACGTCCGGAAATGATTACCAGCTCTTTTTCAAGTAATTTCTGCACGCTGTAATCACTGTTAACTCCTCGTATGCTTTCTATCTCACCTTTAGTTATAGGCTGTTTGTAGGCAATAATAGAAAGGGTTTCCAGGGCAGAATTGGATAGTTTCTTCAGAAATTTGCCACCATTGAGTTGGGCAATAGTGGTATGGAAAGAAGGCTTGCTTAAAAACTGCCAACCGCCGCCACTTTGAAACACTTCAAATGGGTAAAAATCAGAATTGTATTTTTCACGGATGCCTTCCAGTGCAGTTTCGACTTGATCAAGACTGATCTGCTGTTCCATAAAGCCAAATGCATTGTTGATTAAATCGACAATTTCAAGGCTGGTGAGGGGCCGTTCGCTGGCAAAAATGAGGGCCTCAATATGCGGTATGATTTCGCTTAATTCCATAGTATATTATCGTAAACTAAAACTGCAAGTAAAAAACTTGCAGTCTATTAAAGATCTTTCAATATTCGATTAAAGATAAGGAGAAGATTTGATTTTTGCCAGTTCAATTTCTTTCCATGTAACCCCACTACGAAACAACTACTTCAATTTTCTCCATAATTATCCCTGTAGAGCGGCAGCACCACTGACGATTTCGGTAAGTTCCGTTGTAATCGCTGCCTGGCGGGCACGGTTGTAAGAAATTTTCAGGCTACGCAGGATTTCATTCGCATTTTCACTTGCCTTATCCATGGCCGTCATTCTGGCGCCGTGTTCACTGGCCTGGGCATCCAGTACGGCTTTATATAATTGGGTGTTCAGGATTTTGGGCATCAGCTGCGCCACCAATTCCTCTTTTTCCGGGTCAAAAATAAAATCTATATTTTTATGTCCGGCTTTATTCTCTATTTTAGGGATAGGCAGAAAGGGTTCTGCCGCAAAACGCTGGGAAGCAGCGTTTAAGAATTCGCTATATACGATTTCAATTGCGTCAAATTCTTTATTTGTAAAGGCGTTGATAGCAGCCTGTGCGGCCTGCTGGACGTTTTCAAATGATAAATTAATGAAAATATCTTTATAAGTGGCATCTGTCTTAAAACCGGCTTTTGTCAGAGATTCATATCCTTTTTTGCCAATGTTCCAAATCTTAACATTGCCTTTTTCAAGCGCTGCTTTATATTTAGTGCCGGCGACCTGTCTGGCTGCCTTAACCACATTGGCATTATACGCACCTGCCAAACCTCGGTCACTGGTGATGACAATCAAAAGTACATTTTGCACTTCCCTTTCCTCAGCCAACTGAATATGGGATTCGCCTTGCAGGCTGCTGACAATATTGCTTAAAACTTCCTGCAATTTCTGCGCATAGGGCCGCATTTGAGTAATGGCCTCCTGTGCACGGCGTAATTTTGCCGCACTGACCATTTTCATTGCTTTGGTAATCTGCTGTGTAGACTGAACCGACTTGATTCGGTTGCGTACTTCTTTTAATTGGCCTGACATGGGGTCTTAATTTGGCTGCAAAAGTAACGGATTGCAATTAATAAGACAAAATTTGGACGCATTATTCCCTTGCCAAGATGGATTTTTTGCCCTTTTTGGCCATTTGGTAGGTTTAATGATGTGAAAAACCTGCTAATATTACAGGCTTTTTTAATAATCTGCGGAATAATGACCGAATTTGGCCGCAAGGAGTGAAACTCGTCTGAGCGCGGCAGCACCTGGACGCGAGTTTTTTTTCACAAATTATTCCATACATTTGCAACCGCGAAAACTGTCAATTTGGCTTTTCACTAGGATAAGCATTGTTTTTGACTTATTTTCCCCACTAATAACTTATTTTGGATTCACTAAGCAGAAAAGAAATTAGTGATCAAAACATTCATAAAAAAAATTAAATGAAAGGCATTTTAAGCAAGCTGCTCGGCGGTAATAAATCTGAGAAAGATGTAAAGAAAATACAGCCTTTGGTGGTAGAAATTAATCAGCAATACGAAAAGTTGGCTTCCATTTCCAATGATGAACTCCGGGGGAAGACCGTAGAATTTAAAGCCCGTATTGCCGCATATCTGCAGGAAACTGACCAGACAATCCAGGCTAAAAAAGATGCCGCTGAATCACTGCCTGCCATTGATATGATGGGAAAAGATGCACTTTACCGGGAAGTGGATGACTTGGTGAAGGAAAGAGATAAGAAAATTGAGGAGATCCTGAACCAGATTCTTCCGGAAGCATTTGCTGTAGTGAAGGAAACGGCACACCGTTTCCAGCAAAACGAAGAATTGGTTTCTAAAGTGACCGAACTGGACCGGGAACTGGCTGTACATAAAAAATATATGCGCATAGATGGGGAGACCGTGGTCTATAATACGACCTGGGACGCCGCCGGCACACCGGTATCCTGGAATATGCTGCATTATGACGTCCAGTTAATTGGTGGTGCTGTACTACACCAGGGTAAAATCGCGGAAATGGCCACAGGGGAAGGTAAGACACTGGTTTCTACCTTACCAGCTTACCTGAACGCACTGGCTGGACAAGGGGTTCATATCGTAACGGTGAATGATTACCTGTCCCGTCGTGATAGTGAATGGAATGGTCCTATTTATGAGTGGCTTGGACTCAAAGTAGATTGTATTGACAAACACCAACCCAATACACCGGCCAGGCGTAATGCGTATCTGTGTGATATTACTTATGGTACAAATAATGAATTTGGTTTTGATTATCTGAGAGACAACATGGTGCATAATCCAGATGAAATGGTGCAACGCAAACACCATTATGCCATGATTGATGAGGTTGATAGTGTCCTGATCGATGATGCTAGAACGCCATTGATTATCTCCGGACCTGTCGGTAAGGATAATTCTACCCAGATGTTCTTTGAACTGAAGGACCGGGTAGCTTCACTTTTTGCGCAACAGCGTCAGATCTGTAATAATTTTCTGATTGAAGCCAAAAAGAAAATTGCAGAAGGAAATGACGATGCCAAAGAGGGTGGTGGTGGCCTGGCGCTTTTCAGAGCCCATAGAGGATTGCCGAAAACCAGCAGCCTGATTAAATACCTCAGTGAACCGGGTATCCGCCATAAATTACAGAAAGTTGAAAATTATCATCTGGCAGATCAGCAGCGGGAAATGCCTAAAGCTGACGCGGAATTATTGTTTTATATAGACGAAAAGAACAATACAGTTGAATTAACGGATATGGGTATTAAAGAAATGACCGGTCTGAATGAAGATCCCACTTTCTTTACATTACCGGATATTGCTACAGATCTTGCAAATGTAGAAAGGGATGAGACGCTCACTGCGGAAGACAAACTTGCCCGCAAAGAACAGCTGTTTAACGAATACAGTACTAAAACAGAGCGGATTCATACCATACAGCAATTGCTGAAAGCCTATACCCTGTTTGAAAAAGATGATGAATATGTGGTGATGGATGGCCAGGTGAAAATTGTCGATGAACAGACAGGTCGTATTATGGATGGTCGCCGGTATTCAGACGGATTACACCAGGCACTTGAAGCCAAAGAAAATGTAAAGATTGAAGCCTCAACGCAGACTTATGCGACTGTTACCCTCCAGAATTACTTCAGGATGTACCATAAATTATGTGGTATGACCGGTACTGCGGAAACGGAAGCCTCGGAGCTTTGGGAAATTTATAAACTGGACGTTGTGAATGTACCGACCAACGTACCGGTGGTCCGTGATGACCAGCATGATCTGGTGTTCAAAACGAAACGTGAAAAATATGGTGCAGTTATTAATAAGATTGTAGAACTACGTGAAGCAGGCCGTCCGGTACTGGTCGGTACGACTTCAGTTGAAATCAGTGAACTGCTCAGTCGTATGCTGCGTCAAAAACAGATTCCGCACAATGTACTGAATGCGAAACAGCACGGCAAGGAAGCACAGGTTGTTGCTGAAGCTGGTTTGCAAGGCGCTGTTACCATCGCCACGAATATGGCAGGACGTGGTACGGATATTAAATTGGGCGCCGGAGTTAAAGACGCCGGTGGTCTGGCCATCTTAGGTACAGAAAGACATGACAGCCGACGTGTGGATTTACAGCTGCGTGGTCGTGCCGGACGTCAGGGAGATCCTGGATCTTCTCTGTTTTACGTTTCATTAGAAGATGACCTGATGCGTATGTTTGGTAGCGAAAGGATCGCCAAAGTGATGGACTTCGCGGGCTATAAGGAAGGCGAAGCCATTGAAAGCGGTATGATTACAAAATCTATCGAACGTGCCCAGAAGAAAGTGGAAGAAAATAACTTCGGTATTCGTAAACATTTGCTGGAATATGACGATGTCATGAACAAACAGCGCACCGTCATTTATACTAAACGTAATCATGCCCTGTTTGGTGAAAGGCTGGCGCTCGATATCGACAGTGCATTTTATTATGCTGCTGAGATGATCGCCGTTAATCATAAGGAGGCAGGTGATTATGAAGGGTTTCGCCTGAATGCAATTGTTCATTTTGCATTAGATACCAAAATAACGGAAGATGAATTCGGGAAGAGTAATGTTGGAGAACTTGGCGATACCCTTTACAAAGAGGCTTTCGAAAATTACCAGAGACATCGTGAAGACATTGCGAAAAATGCATTACCGGTTTTTGAAAATATCAGAAAGAGCCAGGGCGCCAAAATTGAAAATGTCGTAGTCCCGTTTGCTGATGGCAGAAAGGCATTACAGATTCTGGCTAATATGCAAAAGACAATCGATACAAAGGGGGTAGAACTGGTCAATGCACTTGAAAAAACCCTGATGTTAGGCTTTATTGATGATGCCTGGAAGGAACATCTGCGTTCGATGGATGATCTGAAGCAGAGTGTAAGAACCGTTCAATATGAACAGAAAGATCCGCTGGTTATTTACAAGCAGGAAGCCTTTGGTCTATTTGCTAAAATGAACAGCGAGGTGAATGTAGAGATCGTCACTTTCCTTTCCCATTCTAATATCCCTGTAGAAACACAGCAGAATGGTCAGTTGCAGGAAGGTCATGAAAGCAAAACAGATCTTAGTAAATTGAGTGCTAATAAAGAGGCGGTTGATGCTGCAGGAAGTGATTATGCAGCCAACGAGAACGACTATTATGACCCAAGTACTGCCGTTAAGCAGCAGCCGGTTGTAGCCGGACCGAAAATTGGTCGTAACGACCCTTGTCCTTGCGGAAGTGGCAAGAAATACAAAAATTGTCATGGGAAGGATGCGTGATAACGCTTTTACTACCCACTGGTCAAAATAACAAATAAGCCGGCTGCATATAATTGTAGCCGGCTTATTTGTTATAATTTCCTTGATTCAGCACTGCATATTGTCTTCATCGTAAATTATAAGACCCTTGCCAGCAATGGGAAAATTGCTCTAAGACGAGTTGATTGCCTAAAAACTTGGGTCATCTGCACTCGGCCCGTAGCTGCCAGGAATCGGCACATCCAGCAGTCTAAGGAAAACGCCTAACTGAGCCCGGTGATGAACGGTCTGGCAAAAGGACATCCTTATATTTTCAGCTTTATTATCTGCTGAATGTATATGGTCTCCACTGCGTAGAGTCCAGGTTTGTGACAACTGCTCCACTGTGGCCCTATTTAATGCATCGTGGCCTGCTGCATAGGACTTTTCAAATAAGGCAAGTAAGGACGCGGTATCATTGATTACGACCGGCTTATATTCCATGGTCGTAAAATCCAGCTCATCCGTACCCAAAATCATGGTGGGCCAGGTTGGCAGCTCAGCAATATGGGTGGCCAATTGTCGGATGCTCATACTTTTTGGATGTGGTTTCCAGTCGTATTTGTCATCAGGAATACGAGATAACATTTTTCGGGTTGTTACTGCTTCTTGCTCCATTTCTTTCAGGAATGCGGGAATCATTTCCATAATTTTGTTTTTTGTTTCTTATACAAAGAAAGATTACCCCACTGACAACCCTATGGCAGTCTATTTTATCGCTTCAATTTATTTTGCAATATTTTTTGGGGAGCGGAAGTATCATTAACATTCCGATTCACCGACCGGTCAGCTGCTGCATATTAAAATTTAACCGGAAGCTGGGTCATATAAGTCGTAAGAGCCATGTGGTCTGTTTTTAGAAAAGGCTGGTCGAGGTCTTTTAGGGCTAAAATGCGGTTTAATTTAAAATCCCTGTAATCTTCCCGGGTATGGCACCACCCGATCAGATGCCATCCAAAGGCATAAAATACCAAACCAATCGCTTCTACTTTGCGCCTGCTGGTTTCTTCCTTTTTGTTTTTGTATTCAATTTCCAGCAGTCGTTTCTGGATGATTGCATTTTGAATGCTTGGGATAAAACTGTTATTGAGAATCAACATTTCAGGGACTTGTAATCCCATGCTACTGCTAAGTGTTTCCAGTTTTTCCTTTTCTGCGCTTTGCAGGACGGATTTTATTTTCGCCATAGCACTCGTATAGTGGGTCTGAGTGGCTTTGTCCGCAAAGCCGCTCACCAATTTTTCCATAAGTAAGAGTGCATTTGCCTCCCCCGGATTAAAGGCTACCGGGGAAAGGAAAAACCCCTGGACAATAAAATAACCACGGAATGGTTCATGGCTTACAGGTATACCGGAGGCAATAAGTGCTTTGATATCTCTGTATACGGTGCGTACACTGATTTCAAACCTTGCACTGAGCTGCTCGGCGGGAACATATTTTTTAGATTGCAGATGTATTAATATGGCGAATAATCGATCAAGCCGGTTCATAGCATTTGCTTTAATGAGGATAAGAAAATAGCCCTAATTTTTCCTGAATGCCCATTTAATCAGTTCTTTCCAGGTGGGCTTTTTGCCATACATCAGGATACCGGTACGATAGATTTTGCCGGCAAACCAGGTTGTAAATAAAAAGGACCCAAATAAGAGCATAAGGCTCAAAATCAGTTCCCAGACAGTGACCGCTTCCGGTACACCCTGCGCGACTCTTGCCATCATGACAATAGGAGAGGTTAAGGGGAAAAGGCTGCCAAAGACAGAGAGCCCGCCAGTGGGATTGTTAACTGCCTGCATCATAATAACAAAGGCAAATATAATAGGAAGTGTAACCGGTAACTGTAATCCTTGCGCATCCTGCTGACCATCACTGACCGTACATCCGATGGCGGCGAAAAGTGAAGCATAAAGCAGATAACCACCAATAAAGTAAATAAAGAACATGGAAAGGATGAGTGGAAAATTAATCGTGCCCAGTGCAGCGAAAACCTCCTGCATCTGTGACGCGTTACCGCCAGCCGTTAATTCCTGGCCACCGCCTGAGAACAGGATGGGAATTAATAATAGTTTTAGCCCAATTCCCAGAACAATCCATATCAGGAATTGTAGTAAGCCAACAGCTCCGATACCCAGAATTTTGCCCATCATTAATTGGAAGGGCTTGATACTGCTGACGACAATTTCCGCAACGCGGCTTATTTTTTCTTCCATAACACCACGCATGACGGAAGTGCCGTAAAGTAATAAAATCATGTAGATCAGGATGCCACAGACCATGCCAACCCCGTAACTGACGCCCGCCTGGATACCGGAGTCATTTTTGTCATTGACATTGACAATATCAACTTCATTATTTGTTTTGGCTTTGGCGAGCAGATCCTGGTTAATTGGCAATGCGTCCATTTTCAGTTTTTGCAGACGGGACTGAATATCATCCTTTATCTTGCTACGGGTCACCATGCCGATTTTTTTGCCCGTGACCAGATCAATCTTGTCATTGAGTGTCGCATTTTCTGCGATGACAATATAGCCATCAATTTCTTTGTTTTTAGCCTTATCAGCCAGCGCTTTCTGCGTAGTCTGCTGGTTGAACTCGTACTGGATCTCGCCAGTAGAGGGCGCAATGGTGTCTTTAAAAAGGCCGGCATTATCTACAACCATTATGCGCGTAGAGGAAGTACTATTAATACTAAAATAGATAATGGCTGCATAGATCCCGAAAATCAGGATAGGTAGTCCTATGGTGACCAGCAGAAAAGTCTTTTTCTGAACACGGGTTAGAAATTCTCTTTTGAGGACGAGTGCTATTTTATTCATGGACGGTAATGCATTTAAATTTTATGGAAACTTCTGGTGACAGCAGCGGTACCATGTACAAGGCGAATAAAGATGTCATTTAGCGAGGGTAAGATCTCACTGAAATGCTCCACCTGGATTTGCTGATCGATAAAATAACGAAGCAGGTCATTGCCCTGGTGGCCTTCATTAATACGGACAATCAGCTTATCGCTGGACTGCGAGACAGTCTCGAAAATGCTGGTGGGGGGAACTTGCTCAGTTGAACCCAATTTTAATTCGTAAAGATGTTCTTTGAACTGCTGACGAACATCGGTTACAGATCCTTCAAGCACTTTTTTACCTAAATTAATCAGGGCAATCTGATCACAGATTTCTTCCACCTGTTCCATCCGGTGTGTGGAAAAAATGATGGTACTGCCTTTTTTTGCCAATTCAAAAATCTGGTCTTTGATCAGATTGGCATTGACCGGATCGAGCCCACTGAAGGGCTCATCCAGTATAATCAGTTTGGGCTCGTGCAGGACAGTGATCACAAATTGCAATTTCTGACTCATACCTTTGCTCAGGTCTTCCACTTTTTTGTTCCACCAACTCTGCATATCCAGTCTTTCAAACCAAAACTTTATTTTGGTCATTGCTTCCTGATAGGAGAGTCCCTTTAATTGTGCGAGAAACAAGGCCTGGTCGCCAATTTTCATCTTCTTATAAAGGCCTCTCTCTTCCGGCATGTAGCCAATATGTTTTATATCATTTTCAGGGTCAAATTTTTTCCCGTCAAAAAGGATAGAACCCTCATCTGGATAGAAGATCCCGGTAATCATACGTAACAAAGTCGTCTTGCCGGCCCCGTTGGGGCCTAGGAGTCCAAAGATCTGGCCCGCCTCAATTTTAAAACTGATATCATCCACTGCCTTTTGTGTAGCATAATATTTTTTGAGATGCGCTAGTTCGAGAATCGCCATAGTGTAGAAGTTATAATAGCGAAAATAGGCAATCTTGGTTATTGTTTTAACATTTAGTTTTTGTTCGCTGCTAATTAAGGATAAAGGTTGGATTCATAAGGATAAGTGGCAAAAAAATAGGCTGACGGGAAACCGTCAGCCTATTAATCAATAAAAATATAGGTTAATTACCACCACCATCATCACCGCTACTGTCATTATCCAATCTTAACGGATAGCCGTAAATGGCATTCCCATCAGGATAAATTCCACGAAGTTGGATGAGTCCGTCACTTTCCTTCAGGAGTTTTTTAGCCTCCTCTACAGTAGTAACGCTATTGCCATTGATACTGATAATAATGAAACCATTCTGAATTTTGGCGTTTTTAAAGGCACCGTCTCTCAGATTAGAAACCTGCACACCACCGTTGATTCCGTATTTACGTGCATCGGCATCGCTAAGCGTATTAAGGTCAGCACCCAGTACTTTGGAGGCAACCTGGTCAGCGGTCAGCTCTTTATAAGTGCCCAAACTGTTTTTCAGGGTCAGGTCGACATTTTGTTCCTTGCCATCCCGCATATAGGTAATATGAAGTTT
>DATJDF010000434.1:0-9930 GCA_035497555.1 Arachidicoccus sp.
CAGGTACTACGCAGACCGGCACAGACCGTAATCAACAGTACCATCTCACCGGAAATCTGACAATGGATATAACCATCCCGGGATTACCGGGCTTCGATATCCGGGGACTGCTCTCTTATAATAAAGAATTTGAAGAAATAAAACAATGGAAGATTCCATGGACACTATACTCCTTGGATAAGCAATCGTATATCAATAATGGCCAGAAGGATCCTGAAAAGTTTCTGACAGCGGCTCAAAAAGGTCCAACGGATCCTCAGTTGACGCAGATTTATTTCCAACAGGAAAAAGTGCTTGGTAATATTGTGGCAAATTATAAGCGGTCTTTTGGAGACCATAATGTAAGTTTCATGGCCGGCACAGAAATGCAGAAATTTAATGACAATACCTTTAATGCATTTCGACGGCATTTTATTTCGACCGCTATTTCTGAACTCTTTGCTGGGGGTAAAGAGGACTGGAACAATAATGGATCTGCAGAACGAGGTGCCAGATTGAGTTATTTTGACAGGTTGGATTATAATTATAAAGGTAAGTATCTATTTCAATTTGTTAGCCGCATAGATGGTTCCTATCTTTTCCCTCCCGATCATCGGTATGGTTTTTTCCCTGCTTTTTCTGCCGGTTGGCGCATATCTGAAGAACCGTTTTTTAAAGATAAATTTAGTGGAGTTAATGATTTGAAATTAAGGGCCTCATGGGGTAAGACCGGTAACGACATATCCGATCCTAATGCACTGGTAGAAAGCCAACAATATCTCAATGGTTTTGAATTTGGGAGTGGCTATGTATTAGGCATCGATCAGGTGGTACAAGGCTTGGTGCCTACGGTTACGGCTAATCCTTATATAACTTGGGAGAGAGCTAAACAATTTGATATTGGCATAGACGGAACCTTGCTTCATAACGCGCTTGATTTCACCATTGATTATTGGAACCAATTAAGGAGTGGTATTTTGATTGTACCAACCGGATCTTTTCCAAAATCAACCGGCCTGGATCTCCCAAGAGAAAATATCGGGATCGTTAAAAGCTGGGGCTATGACGGTAATCTGTCATGGCATAAATCGACCAGTAAGAATTTCTCCTACCATATTTCTTTAAACGGTGGTTATTCCACCTCGAAAGTGGTCTTTGCCGATGAGATACCTAACGTACCGGATTATCAGATAGCCACCGGAAAGAAAATAAGCACCGGCCTGTATTATAAGGTTACGGGTGTGTATCAGGACCAAAAGGAAGTGGATGCCAGTGTGCATTGGTTAGGTGCCCGGCCCGGAGATTTGATATTTGAAGATGTCAATAATGACGGGAAAATAGACGCAAATGACCGGATCCGTCCCAACAAAAATTCGACTCCAAACTGGACAGGAGGCCTAACACTTGGGGCCGAATGGAAGAACATCAGCTTCTCCATATTTTTCCAGGGGTCTGCTGGTGCTGTTCAATATGTAGCTACCGAATCAGGAGATATTGGAAATTATTTTGAAGATTACGCCAAAAACAGATGGATACCTGACCCTAGCGATACAAAAGGGTTGACGCCAGCGCCTGCAGGCTTACCGTATTCAGGGCCCAGAACTTTTGACCGGGGTGATACTTATTGGTCCCCACAAGGTAGTAACGACAATACTTATTTCTTAAGGAATACGGATTATATCCGGTTGAAAACATTGGAATTGGGTTATAACCTGCCCAATAAAATGCTGAGTCATCTGGGCGGAATTAATAATTTCCGACTTTATGTAAATGGCTATAATCTTATCACCTGGGATAAATTTAAGCTCATGGATCCTGAAGCCAGTAATGCGGCGGGAGATTATTATCCGCAGACCAGAATCTTCAATATTGGGTTGAACGTAACATTTTAAAAATAAAAATTATGCGAAAGTATATTATCATCATAACCTTTATGGCCTTTTGTTTTGGTGTGACGCGTTGCAGTAAAATTCTGGATGTGCAGCCGCTCAACGTAGTACCCAGTGAAGCTGTCTGGAAAGATACCTCCTTAATGGAAGGTTTTATCAATAATATCTATCCAACGATAGGGCTGGGCGAGTTTAATTCAACAAGCGGGTTAAGTGATCTGGCAGATGAGTCGGTCTGGACCAATGGTGCTCATGCAGTTGTTCAGTCTACCATTACTTCATCTAATCTAGATGTACTGGGTGGTTCCAGGTTTAATTATCTGGTTTGGGGCACGCTCTACTCGGCGATCCGCAACTGCAATGTTTTTTTATTGAACGCAGCTAACTCTCCTTACAGCGATGCTGCATCTACCAAAAGAATGCGGGGAGAAGCCTTTTTTCTAAGGGCGTATTTTTATCATAATTTAATGCGGACTTTTGGTGGTGTTCCGCTTATCTCAAAAGTTTACGGATTGAAGGATTCTACTTCTATTGCCCGTGGTTCTTTTGAACAGACGGTTGATTTTATCGTGCGTGACGCAGATTCAGCAGCAGCTTTATTGCCGCTTTCCTATGATGATATTGACCTTGGCCGTGCGACAAAGGGTGCTGCACTTGCGCTTAAATCAAGAGTACTCCTTTACGCTGCAAGTGATCTTTATAATATCAACCCCGGTAAAAAGGATTTTCTGGGTTATCTAGGGGCAACTGACCGGCAGGCGAAATGGACGGCGGCAAAAAATGCTGCTAAAGCTGTGATGGATCTGAATCTGTATCATTTATTCGGAGCCGATCCGGCGCCGGGTGATTCGACTGCAGAAAATTATGCCAATCTGTTTATCACAAAAAAAGATAACCCTGAGATTATATTCTGCCGGTTCACCAGTGTTGATAACGGTGCACCCAATGTAGGTTTATGGTTTAGCCCTAATGGTTATCATGGTTATGGCGAGAATTCTCCCATTCAGCAGATGGTGGACGCCTATGAAATGAAAGACGGCACAAAATTCAGTTGGGATAATCCTAAAGAGGCAGCACATCCCTATGAAAACAGGGACCCCAGGTTTTATGCCTCAATATTCTATGATGGCGCTCCCTGGAAAGCGCGTTATTCAGATGCGACAGCTTATGACCCCGTGGGTATTGTTCAGGCTTTTACGACATTAACCCTTCCTAACGGTACAACACTACCAGGGATAGATACCCGAAACGGACCGGTTGAGAATTGGAATGGTAGTTATTCAAATTATTATCTTCGCAAGTTTCTAGATCCCACCAATGATCTGCAATCAATCGCACAGGAAGTGCCATGGATCTTTTTCAGATATGGAGAAATTTTGCTGAATTATGCGGAAGCATGTATAGAATTAGGTGAGTTCCAAGAGGCGAAGGATGCGTTAAATAAGATTCGCAGGCGGGCAGGAATGCCAGAGTTTACCACCGAAACAGGTAGTGTATTGAAAGCGGAATACCGAGCTGAAAGGCGTGTTGAAATGGCATTTGAAGAACAAAGGTTCTTCGATGTTCGTAGGTGGATGATTGCCCCTGTTGCTTTAAACACGAATGCTTTGGGTATAGAGATATCAGTAAAGGGAACCAATAGAGCCGACAGAAGTACCTATCATGATTATCAATATAAACAAATTGATATTCAGCCGCGCCATTGGGATGATAAGATGTATTATATCGGCATTCCGTTTGATGAATTACAGAAAAATCCTTTACTAATTCAAAATCCGGGATGGTAACAGTCAAAACTAAATATTATGAAAATAAAGTCGAATCGGCGTAAATTTATCAATACGCTTTGCAAAGTAAGTATATTGCCAGTAGTGGCGCCAACACTGTCATGGGGTCAGACAAAAGGACGAAGCGGCGATGTAAGGCAAAATGAAGGATTAAGTTTCATTTGTCCACCTTATTTGCAATCACCAACAAGTAACAGTATGGCGATCCTATGGATGGTCAACCGGCCAAGCTTTAGTTGGGTTGAGTATGGTTTGACCAAAGACAGGCTGGATCATAAAGCAGTGAGCATCCAGGCGGGTCTGGTGGACGCCAATAATACAATGAATAAAATTCCGATTCGGTCCTTAATACCTGCAACTAAATATTATTACAGAGTCTGTTCGAAAGAGATTTTGGATTTTCAGCCTTATAATATCGTCTGGGGGGAAGAGATTAAAAGTGACATATTTGAATTTAAAACCTGGCCTGAGCATGCTAAATCAGTCTCCTGGCTGGTCTTCAATGACATTCATGACAGACCGGAATCATTCCCATTACTTTATAGGCTGGCAGATCAGCCGGACAGTGATTTTGTCTTTTTAAATGGCGATATGTTTAATTATGACACCGACCAACAGCAGTTTGTGGACCATTTAATAAAACCTTTGACGGCGCTTTTCGCCTCTGAATCACCTTTTTTCTACAGTAGAGGCAACCATGAAACAAGAGGGAGATTTGCCCGCCATCACGGTCTGTATTTTGACAATCCCACCATGGATAACAAGTTTTTTTATAGTTATATTTTAGGCCCCGTTCATTTTATTGTTTTGGACACAGGGGAAGATAAAACGGATGCTGATAAAGCCTATAATGGCCTTGTGGCTTTTGATGATTATAGGCAGGCCCAGGCTGAATGGCTGGAAAAGCAAATGCAGACCGAGGCATTCAAAAAAGCACCCTTTAGGGTCGTGATAATGCATATCCCAACCTATGAATCGGGCGACTGGCATGGGACAATGCACTCCCGGGAGCTTTTTAATCCCTTGTTTAATAAAGGCAAAATTGATTTATTGATTTCTGGGCACACCCATAAATACGGGACTTATAGCGCTGATCCATTAACCCACCATTATCCCATTGTTATTGGTGGTGGTCCTAAGGATGGCAAAAGGACTGTTATAAAGGTGAAAGCGACTCATAAAAAGTTAGAATTGAAAGTCCTGCGTGATGACGGTGAAGTGGTAAAAGAAGTCCATCTGGACAGCGAAAGATCCTAAATGTGATGGTTTATGGGTATAATTTAATAGATATTCAGTAGATGTTTAACACAATCATTGAATGCCATAGCCGGCAGAGCAGGCCGTCTTTTTGGCTGCCCTAAATTTGGTCTGATGTTATGCTGTTTATTTGGGGTTTAAGCTTATTTTTGCTAAAATTATAAAACATGGGCATAGCAGATATATTATTTAAAAAAAATGAAGAGAAAGCGGATGCTAATCTGAAAGAAGGTCTGGATTTCCTTGCGGAAAATGCTAAAAAGGAAGGCGTTATAAGCTTAGAAAGTGGTCTCCAGTATGAAGTGATCACGATGGGAGCGGGCGAAAAACCGACGGCTACCCAGCAGGTGTCCTGCCATTATCATGGAACACTCATCAATGGAACGGTATTCGACAGTTCCGTCCAGCGTGGGACGCCGGCTGCATTTCCTTTGAACCGCGTGATTAAAGGATGGACTGAAGGCCTGCAGTTAATGCCTGTGGGAAGTAAATTCAGGTTTTTTATCCCCCCAAGTTTAGGTTACGGTTCCCGCGCAGTTAGTGCAGAGATCGGCCCAAATTCTACTTTAATCTTTGATGTTGAATTATTAGGGATTGCCTGAAACAGGGGATTGTATCTAAATTAGAAGCTATTGGTTTATCGCTGCAGTAAAGCATATGTATAACAGGTATCCCTACCCATTATACATATGCTTTACTACAGCGATTTCTTTTCGAGAGTGGATTAACTTAGCATTAGCATTGCCTTCGCTTTTATTTATAAACTATAAAGCCAGTTCCAATACAAAATCATTCATGAAATATCCCTGGCCGATAGAGGTATCAACTTCTTCTTTTATTTTGAACCCCATTTTTTGATAAAAATCCAGTGCCTTATTATAACGATTTACATTGAGTAATAAATGACTGTTACAAGTACTTTTCGCCTGTTCTATGGCATAATCCATCAGTTTACGACCGTATCCCTTGCCCTGGTGTTCGGGTAGGAGGTATATTTTATGAAGTTTAATGCAGTGATCGGCGTATTGTTGCAAATCAATAAACCCAACCACCTGGTCAGCTTCCTTGAGTAAATAGTATTTGTGCATTTCTGAAAATTGCTTTTCCAGGGCCGGTGTACTGTAAATCATATCTAACATATAATCAATCTGCTCCGCACTTAGGATAGGGCCGTAGGTGACGGGCCAGGTTTTTCGTACAATTTGTTGAATAATCTGAATGCTGTCAGTTCCGGCCTGCTCAATGTTTGTGGTCATAATAATATATATGGTTTAAAGGTAAAAATGCCAGGCGTTCAGCCAGGCATTTTTACAAAATATTTCTATCGATCTATCTTATTTATAGAACTGTGCACAATGGACGCATTGTTTTGGCGACTATTGAGCAAGGGCGGCAATGCTTTCTTCCAATGTCCGGATCCTGGCTTCGGTATCTGCTGCTTTCTTTTTCTCAATGGCCACAATTTCCGCTTTAGCATTCTGCACAAACCTTTCATTGCCTAACTTTTTTTGAACCAGCGCAAGAAAATCCTGCTGATACTTTAAGTCAGCAAGCAATTTATCTTTGATTGCTTCTGTATCAATCTGCTGATTCATGGCCAGGTAGAACTTATCCTTATCAAAAGTTATGACGACAGTGCCCGGGATCGCAGCTGTGGTGAACTGGATTTGTTCCGCATTGATTTGTTTCTGGAGTAACGGGCGTATCTTTTCATAAGTGGATTGTTCACTGGTCTGGACATAAAGTTGAATCGTTTCTTTAGGTTTAAGACTATTCTTATTCCTTGCATCCCTGATATGCGAAATGACACTTTTCAGCAGTTCGCCGTCTTTTAATACACTTCCATCATAGGGTTTAATGATATCCAGCTGCGTTATGCAGAGATCCTTTGGTTGCTCCTTTAATAAATGGAAGATCTCCTCCGTAATAAAGGGCATATAGGGATGCAGTAATTGCAGTAATTGCTCGAAAAATGCAACTGTCTTATTATATACCTGCAGGTCAATCGGCTGACCGTAGGCGGGCTTAACCCATTCCAAATACCAGGAGCAGAAGTCATCCCAGATGAGAGAGTATAGTGTTTTTAATCCTTCACTTAAACGAAACTGGCTATGCAGCTGATCAAGTTCACCTTTTACTTGTTCCAGGCGGTTTTCAAACCAGTGGATCGCGAAATGCTGCTGGTCAGGTACACCGCCAACTGAACCGTCTCCCTGTCCATGCCCTTCCCACATTTTCAATAGTTTCAGTGCATTCCAGATTTTGTTGTTGAAATTTCGCCCTTGCTCAAGTGAACTTTCATCAAACAGCAGATCATTGCCTGCAGGAGAAGATATCATGATACCAAAGCGTACCGCATCTGCACCATATTGTTCTATCAACTGTAATAAATCAGGGGAATTTCCCAGGGATTTGGACATTTTACGACCTAACTTATCGCGAACCATCCCCGTAAAATAAACATCTTTGAACGGAATCTGTTTTTCATATTCCATACCCGCCATTATCATCCTGGCGACCCAGAAAAATATGATATCCTGTCCGGTTACTAGAACTGAGCCAGGGTAGTAATACCTGAAATCAGCATTATCCGGTTCCGTAATTCCTTTGAATACTTCCATAGGCCAGAGCCAGGAAGAAAACCATGTGTCCAGCACATCTTCATCCTGTCTTATGTCTTCCGGTCGGACATCCGGAAATTCTTTTTTGAATAATTCCAGTGCTTCCTGCTGGGTGGCTGCCACCTGCAGACTGCCCTCTGGTCCGTACCAGGCTGGAATCTGCTGCCCCCACCAGAGCTGTCGGCTGATACACCAATCTTTGACATTTTCTAACCAGTGACGGTACGTAGCCATAAAACGATTGCCCGGGTGGATATTGATCTGTCCGTCTACGACTGCTTTTAAGGCGGGCTCGGCCAGCTTTTCCATCTTTACAAACCACTGTGTCGAGATGCGTGGTTCTACAACCGCGCCAGAGCGTTGAGAATAGCCAAGTCTTGTGGCGTATTCCTCTTCTTTTAACAGTAGTCCATTCTGAGCCAGATTTTCAATAACTTTTTCACGGGCTACAAACCGGTCCAGGCCCACAAAAACCTGTGCTGCTTCACTTAAAGTACCATCTTCATTAAGCGTATCAATCACTTCCAGGTGATGTTTCATCCCGAGATTATAGTCATTGATATCATGAGCTGGTGTTACCTTTAACGCGCCGGTACCGAAATTCAGATCGATATAATCGTCAAATATCAGGGGAACGGCTCTGTTAATCAGGGGGACGATTAATTCCTTGCCCTTCAAGTGCTGATACCGTTTGTCATCAGGATGTACACAGATCGCAACGTCCCCCATAATGGTTTCAGGACGTGAGGTCGCTACAACAATATGCTGACTGGGGTCCTCTTTTAATACATACTTAACGTAATAAAGCTTTCCCTGGATGTCTTTGTATTCTACTTCCTCATCGCTTAGTGCCGTTTTTGCAGCGGGGTCCCAGTTAATCATCCGGGCACCGCGGTAAATCAGGCCTTTGCGGTATAAATCTATAAATACTTTTATAACGGCTTTATAATAATGGTCATCCATTGTAAAGGAGACCCGGTCCCAATCTACACTACAGCCGAGCTTTTCTATCTGATGATAGATGATTCCGCCATATTTTTCTTTCCATTCGAAAGCGTAAGCAAGAAACTCCTCACGGGTTAAGCTGTTCTTATCAATGCCTTTATCTTTAAGCATGGCTACGACTTTTGATTCTGTCGCGATAGAAGCATGATCACTCCCTGGAACCCAACATGCATTCATGCCGGTCATCCTGGCCTTCCTGACAAGGATATCCTGCACGGTCTCATTGAGCGTATGGCCCATATGAAGTACACCAGTTACATTAGGTGGTGGAATCACCACCGTAAATGGCTTTCTGCCGTCTGGCTGACTATTATAATACTTTTTTTCCTTCCAGATAGCCGTCCATTTTGATTCCGATTCCTGGGGGACGTAATTTTTGCTTAATTCCATTTTGCAAATATAGTAACTGAGGTCTAATTTAAATCTTTTCAAAACGCAAATATCCGACCAACTTTAGCTTGTAACGGATTACCCTGGTATAGCGAAACGGTATATTTATCAAAATCCAGCTAATTTTTCACTTAGAAGCCTTGTATCCATATAGATACAAGGCTTCTAAGTGAAAAATTAGCTGGATCGTGGAGCTATTTGCGGCCAAATATCTGTTTTAAGGCTGCCGTTGTCTGTGCTGCAGGGTTATGGCGAATATTTTTTTCGGCGCTGCTCATTTGACTGAACATGGCATTCATTGCCTGGCTGGCGACATAATTTGTCAGATCAGGGTTCAGTTTATTTTTGACAAGTGGGATCTTGTTATAAGAGTTGGCAATCTGATCATAATATTTTGTCGCATCATTTTTATCCAGGGACTGCTTGATCACAGGTGTAAAAGCCGTCAGGAGTTGACTGGTCGTTTTACGTTTGAAAAAATCTGTAATGGCACCATCGCCGCCACTGACAAGTCCGGCAGCATCTGTAATGGACATGGTCTTTACTGCATTGATAAAAATAGGTTTCGCCAGACTTACGGCCCCTTCTGCAGAGTGGTTGATTTGTGTAACCGCACTATTAACAACACTGCCGAGTCCTATGCTTTGAAGGGTGCTGACTACTTTCTGCGCTTCAGGTGGTAGGAAAATTTTATATAGTTGATTGTTTAGAAATCCATTGTTATTGCCCAGATTGCCGATACCGGCCAGCACACTATTGAGTAGGAGGTCTTTGATAGCCGTATTGGCTACATTGCCGGAGCCGCCGTTTTGGATACCGGGCAATCCACCGAGTTGGTTCAGGCTACCACAGGAGAGGGCCATGCATGCGCAGGCCATAAGCACGAAAACTTTTTTCATGAAAATTATAGTTAGACTTTAAAAAAGTGATTAAAACCGTTTTTTATGGATTTATTCCGGAAGCGTAAGGGTGCCAGAGAAAACCATTTCTGCCGGTCCACAA
>DATJDF010000435.1:0-2949 GCA_035497555.1 Arachidicoccus sp.
TGACAGCGACGGTAAATGTACAATATCTTCTGGTACTGAGGGTGTTACAGCAACAGGGAGTGGCACTTTCGTGAAGAAAGGAGACAAAAAAAGTTGGGGAAATGTTGACAGAGATGCACTTTATTTAAATTACGAAGTTTCCACGGCTCAATTGACATCAAAAACTACTGACACACTAGTGATGCGTGATAGAGGAGTTAGTCCTGAATATTTTACACCTGTAATTAAGTAATTAATACAATAAAGGCCTTTTATGAAAATAAATTATAGAGATCAGTATTTAAATGTTATTTTCTTTAGTGTTTTCTTTCTAATGCTGCTGACAGGATGTGCCAAGTTTGAAACGGAAATTAATCATTTAGATAAACCGCAAAGTATTATAGACCAGGAAGCATTGAATTCAATCCAGGATCTGAAATCCTTTGTTGATTATAATAGTCAACCTAATTTTAAACTGGGTGTTGAATTGGATTATAATGATCTTATTAATAATTCCATGTTATACAGGATGATGCAAAAGCATTTTGATCAAGTGAGTCTCACGCATAAATTAAACCATGTTGATTATGTTCATTCAGGGGATTCCATTGTATTAAATGACTTTAGTCAGGCGGTTGAAGCAAATGACACAACTGGGATGTCCATCTTTGCAGGGCCGCTGGTGTGGCATAAAAATCAGAATGCAGCCTATTTAAACAGTTTAATTGCTGATAGTATATTAGATGGGTTGTCTGGCTCTGATATAGTCGAAGATTTTAATAATAAGACTGTTGGAGATGCCTATCCAACTACTTCGGATGCCGCAAAAGGATCCATTGTGGCAGATCCGGACGGTAAAAGTGGAAATGCGTTACATATCTTAAAAAATACAGGAACAGCATTCGCTCAAATTAAAATTACGCTGCCGAAGGGGCGCACTTTAGGCCAATATGTATCTGTCGGACTTGATTTTAGGGGCGGTGGCTGCTGCGGTTTTTACGGAGCAGGGATGCGAATGGCAATTTCGACCGAATATGGAAATCCGGCTTTGACTGGATATGGTGGGCCGTCCTCATTTGGTGTACCTGATGGCCAGTGGGGACGCGGTTTAATTGTTATGCCTATGGAAAATCTTAATCTGACACAAGAGCAGAAAAGTCTTACTTCATTTATTTTAACCGTTGGTTCGCAGACCGGTTCTCCTGACTATCTGATTGATAATATCACCATGAATTGGGAAACACCGGGGGACACAATTAGAAAAACGCCTGAAGAAAAGAAAACGATTATAACAGGGGAACTTCGCAGGTGGCTAAAAGCTGTAGGTGAAACGGGGAAAGACCTTGTTAAGTCATGGGCTGTTGTTTATCAACCGATGGATGATGATAATCCGTCAAAGTTGCGCAGTGGAAATGGAATTGACTCGTTGCCGGCAAATACTTTTTATTGGCAGGATTATTTGGGTAAAGACTATGCGGCCATAGCGATAGGTATGATAAAAAAATACAGTAATAATAACGACAAGATTTTTATTACGGAGACAAATTTAGTGAATAATCCGGCCAAGATTCACGGGCTGAGTGATTTTATTAGTTATACTGAAAGCAAAGGACAGAAAGTGGATGGGATCGCAACGGAGTTAGCTTTAGACATCTCATCTGATACCGCAAATATTGAAACTATGTTGTCTCAATTAGCGGGGACTGGTAAATTAATAAAAATATCCTCGCTGGACATTGGTATAAATGCAAGTATTAGTCAAGCTACGGCTGAACTGTATCAGAAACAGGCCGAAAGGTATAAGTGGTTCGTTAAGGCCTATGATAAATTGATCCCGGCAAGCCAGAGAGCTGGTATAACATTCAGAAGTCCAGTGGATCAAAGTTCATCCTCAACCTGGCGGCCAAATGAACCGGTAGGTTTATGGACAGGTCAAAACAATCGTAAACAGGCATATAAGGGTGTTGTTGAGGGACTACAAAATAAGTAATAAAACGCGCAGCGTGGCTATTAGTATCGTTTTTGGGTGATCTTCCACATTTATGAAGCGTAGTTATATAGAGACAACAGATCATGAACTGATAACTTCCTGAGGTTAAGAGTCACGCACATTATTTTTTTAGTGAATATAGCGGGTAACTGATTGTATTTTTAATGTGTTAAGCGCTGACGGTTTTTTAAATACAATTGGGTTGGTTTCTGGGTTTCAATACTAAAGCAATATCAGTCGATTTAAAACGAATTATTAATCAAATGAAAAGATCAATATTTAGTATCATTTTTGTCTATTTACTCATTTTTGGTGCGGCTCAGGGGCAATTAACGTATAACAATCCCCTTCTTGGAGGATTTTATCCAGATCCGAGTATTTGCAGGGTAGGAGAAGATTATTACCTGGTAAATTCAAGTTTTGAATATTTTCCCGGTCTCCCGATTATGCATAGTAAAGATCTGGTAAATTGGGAGCAGATTGGCAATGCAATGAACAGGAATGCGCAGTTTTCATTAGCTGGAGGCAGGGTCTCCCGAGGTCTGTTTGCTCCAACGATCCGTTTTCATGATGGCGTATTTTATATTATATGTACAAATGTCACAAAGGGCGGGAATTTTATTATCACTTCGACGGATCCAAAAGGTCCATGGAGCGATCCAATATATTTGCCTGAAGTCAATGGAATAGACCCCTCTTTGTTTTTTGACGATAATGGGAAAGCATATATTACGTATAATAGCATCCCTCCAGATGACCAGCCTTTATATAACGGACACCGGACAATTCGCCTTATTGAATATGATTTTCGGCAGAAAAAAACGACTGGCAAAAATAGGATCATTGTCAACGGGGGCTCAGATATCTCCAGGCATCCTGTTTGGATTGAGGGGCCTCATCTTTATAAAATCAAAGGACTGTACTATTTAATGTGTGCGGAAGGAGGAACAGCGGAAGACCATTCGGAAGTGATCTTTAGG
>DATJDF010000436.1:0-2534 GCA_035497555.1 Arachidicoccus sp.
TTAATCCGCCTTCCTTTATAATCCACCGAAGGGTCAATAAGGAAACATAAACAGCAAAGGTAGGGGGAGTATTGAGCATTGACTCCGCCTTAATATGGTTTCTGTAATCTAAAACCGGAGAAATATTTCTACCTGTTTTACCTAAAATATCCTTCTTAATAACGACAATCGTTACTCCCGCCGCCCCTGCATTTTTCTGGGCACCTGCGTATATCAGCGCGTGTTTGTCAAAAGCCACTGGCCGGGAAAAAATATCACTGCTCATATCCGCGATTAAAGGAACACTCGACTTTGGGAGCTGATGCCACTGCGTCCCCTCGACCGTATTATTCGTCGTATAATGCAGGTAATTGACATTTTGAGGAATGGTAAATGATTTTTGGATATAGCTGTGGTTTTTATCTGAGGTGTCCCCAACAGTTGTCACTTTACCAAAAACGCCAGCCTCTTTGATCGCTTTTGTACCCCAGATGCCATTGTTGATATACGCTGCCTGCTGGTCATCTCCAAGCAGATTCAGTGGTACCTGCATGAATTGGGTTGTGGCGCCGCCCTGCAGGAAAAGCACGGCATATTCATCTCCCAGACCCATTAGCTGTTTTACCAGGGAACGTGCTTCCTCGATAACTTCTGTAAACCAAGGGGTTCTATGTCCAATTTCCAAGATGGACAGACCCAGGCCGTTAAAATTCAAGATGGCCCCACTCGCCTCTTTTAAAACTTCGTCAGGAAGTATAGAAGGGCCTGAATTAAAATTGTGCTTCTTCATTGCTGAAAAATGTTTGAATAATGATCGGATGATTGATTTTGAGGCCGAAAGTTACGTGAAACTGCTGATTGAGCAATGCTTCAACCCTCGAATTTGAAAAAATTCTATATGACTGCCTATTGATCCACCCCATCTACCGCCTCTTTCAGTGCTTAATCTTCTTCCATAAGATTCTTGTTCATTAACTGGATAATGTCCAGTAATTCATCCCGGCCTAAATTCTTTGTGGCACTGGAGACAACTACTTGCGGTAAAAACTGCCAGGTCTCCCGAAGCGTATCTAAAAATAATTCAACATTTCGTTTTACGACACCTGGTTTTTCCTTATCTGATTTGGTAAATACCAGGGTAAATGGAATCTGCCAGCCACCTAGTTCATTAACGAACTCTAAATCAATCTTTTGGGGTGTATGACGGCTGTCAATAAGTACAAACAGATTAACCAGGCTTTCCCGGTTTTTAATATAATCTTCAATCATTTTGCCCCAGGATCTTCTGGCTTTCTGGGCAACTTTCGCATAACCGTAACCCGGCAAATCGACCAAATTCCAAAAAACCCTTTGTGATTTTTCTTTATCTGCACTTTCAATCAAAAAATGATTGATCATCTGGGTCTTACCCGGTGTGGAAGAGGTCTTAGCGAGTGCCTTCTGGTTGCAAAGCATATTAATCAAGGACGACTTGCCTACATTGCTTCTGCCTATAAAGGCATATTCCGGCTTATCCGGTTTAGGGCAATTCAGGTAGGAAGGGCTGGATATAATATATGAGGCGTTCTTAATTAACATCCTACAAAGATAAGGCATGTATAGGAGCTTGGCAGATTTTTACAGGGGGAAAGCATCCTAAGGTCATTAAATCTATTTGGCAAGGGTGGCCAAGCCGCCAAAAGCCTAAAATTTCGGGTATCTTTGACTAGCGAGTATGAGCACTAAAAAAACAATAACATTCCGATCACATGAAAAATTTAATACTGATCTGTATCCTCTTTCAGCTGTCAACAATAGGTTTCAGCCAATCCGGTAGTCTTTCTATTTTGACAAGTGGTGGCGGGGATAAGACCAATTTGCGGGGCCTCAGCCTTTACCGCTCAGGGATTATTTGGGTCAGCGGGAGCAAGGGCCAGATCGGCAAAACGCTCGATGGCGGGCGAAGTTGGAACTGGTACCACCCAAAAGGCCATGAAAGCAGGGATTTCAGGGATATACAGGCACTTGACGCTCAGACGGCTATAGCTATTGCTGTGGATACGCCCGCTGTGATCCTAAAAACAACCGATGGCGGCCTCTCATGGAAAACTGTTTATGCTAACCGGGCAAAAGGCATGTTCTTAGATGCACTTGATTTTTCAGACGCTAGTAATGGTATTGTGGTAGGAGACCCTATCGCAGCAGACAGAACGGATAAACATATATTTCTTGCCAGGACCAAGGACGGTGGCGATCACTGGTCATCCGATCAATTACCAGCGCAGAAAGAAAAGATCGATACCGGGGAAGCTTTTTTTGCCGCAAGTGGCTCAAATATTCACCTAAGTGCAGATGGATCTTTTTTACTCGTTAGCGGTGGCTCCAAAAGTAGGCTATGGTCTGATCATGGAGTAATAAGTGGTTTACCGCTGATGCAAGGCAAAGCAACAACCGGGGCCAATGGTCTGGCTGTTTACGGGAAAATAGTCGCTGTGGCAGGTGGAGACTTTATGAGGTCTGCAGCGGGCGACAGCAGTTTTGCAATTTCCAGAGACGGTGGAAAAACCTGGGTTAAC
>DATJDF010000437.1:0-3145 GCA_035497555.1 Arachidicoccus sp.
ATTTGATAAAAATGATTGGTAACAAATCGGAATTGCTGAACACCAACCGTCAATAGAAGAGCGCTGTATTTCTACAGGAAGTCCGTATTTGTGTTCCAAGGCTTTTCTGATACTAGGACTGCTAGCTCAGCATGCTTTCCGGCAGGGTTAATATGAGGGCTGAACTGCAAAAAAATCTGGAAGGGAGTGAATCTTTCCGTTTAGCATGCGATAAAGGATGAGTGTAATTGGGTTAGGGGGCTAAAAATAAATTTTATTTTCATCGGCGGATAATCATTTTAATGAAAAAAATCATTTGTATTGTTTGCGGTCAGACCGCTTCGCCGGAAGGGGCAGTCAATTTTAAATTGTTGAACGGGGTAGTGGAGTATTACTTATTATAAATTAGTGGTTGACAATAATGCACCACGGAAAACAAGCGTTTAAGGCATTTGATAAGGAACCGGTGTGTGTTACAGCTATAACTATACTGCGAAGCCATCCTTAAATTTAATATATTGTAATGAAATATATAAATTCAATATACTCTATGTATTTCTGTATGCGTTATTAACACTCAGGATGATGTTGACAACCTTAGAGCGATAATCGCTTTATTACTTTTGTTGGATTTCGCTTAATGACTTGTTTGTCTTCAATGATGCATTTTGCTACCGTCTTTCCCATCATTTCAAAATCGGTCGAAATTACAGTGATGCCATTTTCAAGTATTTCTTTTACGTCGGACTCGTTATACGAAATAAGACCGATATCCTGGCCTAATTTGAATTTCTTTTTTCTTGCCAGTTTAATCAGGGCTACATCGTCCGTATCATATCTGCTAAACGTTACATAGGCATTCCCTGCCTGGAAATTTTTTTCATCAATGTCAGATTGTATAATGTAAGGAAATTCAGTTTCCGAACAATAATGTAAAAAACCTTCGATAACGAGTTGGGCGTGAATCGATTCCTGATGGGCTACCAGAACCAGGCGACTGTACTTTGCCAGCTCATGCTTTAATTTATGAAGACTATGATAAATGTCATAGCTATAATCCTGATAAATGCAAGTGTAGTTTCCAGTTAGACCTTGTTGGTTTAAGTCAATAATAATTCGTTTCTTATCAGGTATTAAATTTAATAGAGGTGCTACGTCTTCTTTTAAAAAAGTTGCGATGACATAATGTGTATATTTTCCCAGATTCTCTTTGATTAATTTTTCAAAAACGAGGTAGTTATGATGATGAAAATAGATGTCTATATCAGCTTTTTTGCCTAACTCGTTAAATAATGGACGATAAAATTGCTCGCGTAAAATATTCATTTTGTCCAGAAGCAAAAATACCCTGAACGAGTGATGGATCTTTTGCTTGCGTACAAAATAACCCTTTCGATAAACAGATTCAATAATACCTCTTTCTACGAGTTCATTTAATCCCTTTAAAAGGGTTTCCTTACTCATCTTTAGCTGTTGCTGCAGTTTTTTTAAAGAAGGAATCTGGTCGCCAATTTGTATTTCATTATTTTCAATAAGCGATATTATATAATCGGCAAGTTGAAGGTATTTCATTTTAGTCGCCGGTAAAGCGGGAGTAGCTTCTTTTTGTTCCGATGTGGAAAGTGACATAATGTTTGATTACTAATTTGCTCAAAGGTATATAATACCCGGTACAAACCAAACCAGATTGCTGAACTATGTTAACTAAAGGAGACGACTAATAATTTATTTTGGATAAATGTATTGTTTTCAGCTATTACATACCAGTACAGACCATCATTTATTTTAGCTATGACTACATAGACAGCCTTCCATTTCTGTATGAAACGAATTAACCAATGAGTTTGCGCTTTTGTCTGCCTTTGAAATAGCCTTAAATGGAGGTTTACTGCAATACCTGTTTAAGCAAAATTATATTTAATAATCAAACATGATAACACAAAAATGAAAAAGAGATGCTTTCGCCTTATTTAGCCTTAGGAAATATGCTGGTTTTCCGCGATAGCGTCGCTTTTTTATACCAACGCAAGATTATTATTGATTGCGTAAGTCATTGAACATAAAATTTTTATGCCGAAATACGAACGTTGTTCTATTAATGTTAAAGAAAATGTATAAAAAAATTTGGTGAATGATTTGTTACTGTCTATATTTGTATTGATACCAGTCCAGTCCAGACCAGACTAAAAAAATTGTTTTAACGCTTAAAAATGCATTGTATGTTAAAGTTGTTTACATTTTTTCTGAGCTTGTTTTTCTTACATTCTATGGTTGAAGCTCAAACAGACAGAACGATCAACGGAAAAGTTTTTAGTAACGACAGTGTCCCTATTGCTTATGTAACCGTTTCTCACAAGGACGCAACCGTTCAGACAGATGCCTCCGGAGCATTCTCCATCAAGGTTACGTCTCCGGGCGCAATCCTTAACTTTTCAAGTGTGGGTTATAAGAAGGTTGCTGTTGCTGACTTGGGCAATTATATGCAAGTGTATATGACGCCGGAGCTTTCTACATTGGAGGATGTCATTACGGTTGGATATGCGACGCAAAAGAAAGCGAATCTCACTGGAGCAGTCAGTACGATTAACAGCGAGGATATCGTTAAGAGGCCTGTAATGAGGGCTTCTTCTGCGCTGCAGGGATTAGCCGCTGGTGTTACAGTTACACAATCGACAGGAAAACCAGGAGCCGATGGCGGGGTTATCAGGATACGTGGCATTGGTACATTGGGTGACGCGAATCCACTTGTTTTGATTGATGGTGTAAATGGAACACTGGATGGGGTTGATCCGAGCGATATAGAGTCGGTTTCTGTATTAAAAGACGCTGCCTCTGCTTCTATATATGGCTCACGGGCTGCCAACGGTGTGATCCTTGTTACCACAAAAAAGGGGAAGGGAGGCAAGGTCAGACTTACTTATGAAGGGTACGCAGGTAAACAAAAATTTACTGACTTACCAGATATGGTTGATGGGTATACCTTCATGACCAAATATAATGAGGCCAGGGCCAATGTGGGCACCTCAGCACTGTATTCAGACGATTATCTGGCAGCTTACCAAGCTGGCAAGACGTCAGATCCGGATCATTATCCGGATACGGATTGGCAAAAAATACTCTATACAGGTACAGGAAATGTCCAGCGGCATTATGTAAGTGTAGCCGG
>DATJDF010000438.1:0-5504 GCA_035497555.1 Arachidicoccus sp.
TGCAAAATCATTGCAGAGATTTCCTGTGGAGTATACTGACGGCCATCAATATCCACGCGTACAGTATTGTTATCCCCTTTGACGACTTTGTAGCTGTAATGTGTCAGCTCATTGCCAACTTCGTCAAATTTACGACCCATAAAACGCTTCACACTCATAATCGTGTTCTGCGGATTGGTGATTGCCTGACGTTTAGCCGGGTCACCCACTTTGCGTTCGCCGTTTTTCAAAAAAGCTACGACTGAAGGTGTCGTACGACGACCTTCCTCATTAGCGATGACTACCGGCTCATTACCTTCCATTACAGAAACGCAACTGTTCGTTGTTCCCAGGTCAATTCCAATTATTTTGCCCATATTATCAATTTTATATTTACGATTTTCCTAAATGACTTTCAAGCACCATGCCACCCATTATTTTATGCAAAAATGGCAGATTTTTTAGCCAATTAGGCCATTTTAAATCGCAGTTTTGAAATTTGTCAGCCCAACTGACAGGCTGATTTCTACAACCATTCAACTTTATTTATCCTTTTTACATACCGTTTATACTGATTTTTAAGGGTATAATAACGACTTAACATTTTTTTTTGGCTCAAAAAATTATCTTTACGACTAATTAGTTAGTTATTCCATTCCCTTCTAATTCAACAATATGAGAAAAAGACTTCTACTTAGTTTATGTACCAGCCTGCTAGCCATGACCGTGTTTGCCCAGCAATCTACCACGTTGAAAGGCAAAATAATAGATACGAGTTCCCATGAGCATCTGGAAAATGCAACAATCATGTTACTGGCCGCCAAGGATTCCATATTACAGCAATATGCCCGCAGTGGTAAAGATGGAAGTTTTACTTTGAAAGGAGTAGACACCGGCCGCTATGTATTATCAGTATCCTACCCGGAATACGCGGATTATGTAGAACAATTTTATTATAAGGGTGATAACGCACCTGATTTAAGCCGGATTACCCTGGTTCAAAAAGCGCATTTACTTGAAGATGTGATCGTTAAACAACAAATAGCTGCCATTCGGTTTAAAGGTGATACAACGGAATTCAATGCAGACAGTTTTCGGACCCAGCCCAATGCTTCTGTAGAAGATCTGTTAAAAAAATTACCCGGTATTCAGGTAGATAAAGATGGAAAGATAACCGCACAGGGTGAGACGGTAACAAAAGTACTCGTAGATGGGGAAGAATTTTTTGGAGATGATCCAACCCTGGTTACCAAAAACCTGCGCGCGGATATGGTAGATAAGGTACAGATGTATGACAAGACGAGTGACCAGGCTGCCTTTACCGGCATAGATGATGGTAACAAACAAAAGACCTTGAATATCAAGCTGAAAGCGGATAAGAAAAATGGATACTTTGGCAAATTGTCCGGCGGCGTGGCTAACAAAGACTTTTACCAGTCCCAGGACATGTTTAATTATTTTAAAGGGAAAAAGAAATTCTCCGTTTATGGTACTTTCGGCAACACCGGCCAGATTGGACTCGGGTTCCAGGATCAGATGAAATATGGTTCCGGCAGTGGCGCCAGTGTGGAAATGATGGATGGCGGTGGAATGATGATCAGTGGTCTAGGTGACGGGGACGACGCATTATCCTCCTTTAATGGCCGTTATGACGGCCATGGGATTCCAACGGTAAATTCCGGAGGTATTCATTACGATTCAAAATGGGATGAAGACAAGCAGTTTCTGAATCTCAATTATAAAATCGGCGGGATGTCTGTCAAAGGGAATAATGAAACCTTTTTACAGAAGAATCTGGAGGATGGCGTGCTGTTTACCCACACCAACGACGATTTTAAGAAAAACCTGTTCCGCCAGAAGCTGGATGCAGCTTATGAATTGAAGCTGGATTCTTCCTCCACCCTTAAACTGAATGTAGGGGGGAGTCTGGCTAATAATTCTACCTATGATCAGTTCAGTACCGCAACTGACAGAGGAATTAATATGGACACCATTGTCAACAGGGGCAACCGGTCTATTGACAACGACGGTCATGATAAAGCATTTTCGGCTAATGCACTCTGGATGAAAAAATTGAAAAAGAAAGGCCGTACCTTTAGTTTGAATGTATCCGAATACCTGAAAAACAGTGATGTAACCGGCCAGTTGAACTCTGCATATGACTATTATACGGATAACCTCAAAACAAGCACTGAAGTGATCGATCAGCTTAAAACCAGTAAAACAAGAACCAGTAATCTGGACGCTAAAATAACCTATACCGAGCCACTGAGTACCAGGTCTTCCATGGTCCTGAATTATGGGGTCAGCAGTGTTACGGCAAATTCTGATCTGAAATCTTTCAATAAAGGTGCAGACGGTTACACTGAACTAGACTCTACCTTCAGTAATCATTATCAGTATAATCAGTTTGCGAACTATGGCGGTATCGCATACAGCTATATCCACAAGAAAACAAATTTTAATATTGGTACGAACGTGTCGGCAGTAGGCTATAAACAGACCGATGAATATACAATGAGTGAGCTGAAACGCAATTTTCTGAACTGGAATCCCAACGCACGGTACACGTATAAATTCTCCCAGTCAAAAAATTTCCGCATCAGCTATTACGGGAGCACCAGCCAGCCAACCTTGCAACAGATTCAGCCGGTACAGAATAATACAGATAACCAGAATATTACAGTTGGTAATCCGAACCTCAAGCCCGCCTTTAACAACCGCTTTAATATCAGCCTGAGTGATTTCAAATTACTCACGCAGCGGTATGTCGGTTTATACGGTGGATATACCCTCACGATGGATCCGATTGTAACCAGTGTAACAACGGATCTTGATTCCGGTAAAAGCATATCCAAATATGTAAATCTGGATCAGAATACCAGTAATTATTATGGAAGTCTATATTACGATCGCAAATCCGAGAAGCTGGGTATCAATTACGGGCTTGAATTATCCGTGAACGGCAATAAATATGTCAACTATTCCAGGAGTGTAAAAAAGGGAATCGCTTCTGATCTTGCACAGAATATCACCAATTCAAATAATTATACTTTGGGCTTACGGGTGGGTAAATATAAGGAAAAGGTAATCGATGCAAGTATGCGGGCCTCAGTCAGCTATCAGTCCAATAGTTCCACCCTTCAAAAGTCCATTGACAATAATTCCTGGTCCTATAACCTCCGGCCCGATATAGATGTTTTCTTACCGGGCAAATTTCAGGTACACACAGATCTGAGTTATGATTTCCAGCAGAAGACCCAGTCTTTTGATGCCCGGTCGCAAACTATCTGGAATGCATGGATCGGTAAGAAATTTTTCAAGAAGGAAAACCTGATGTTGAAATTTTCGGCAAATGATATGCTTGATCAGAATAAGGGTTTTGACAGGAGTGCTTTTGATAATAATATCTCCCAGAGCTATTATACAGCGATTCACCGGTATTTTATGGTTTCTTTAATATGGGATTTTTCAAAGATGGGCGGCGCTACAAAAGACGCTGCAAAATAGCGGATAATTAAACCAATCATTTAACCTTACCAATTCTACAATTATTAATAGATATTTATGCAAACAATAATAAAAAATATACTGCTGGCCGTCTGTTTATTAAGCGGTATTATGGCAGAAGCCCAACATGCCCTTTTTCTGAAGCAGGGGAATATACAATACGAGAAAAAAGTTAATGTCCTGGCTGTTATGAAAGACAGGCTCACCACCAACGATATCTGGGGACAAAAAGCAGTTGAAGGGTATGAAAACAGTGGCCGGTCTCCTTTTATTACAAATAACTTCAACCTGGCTTTTAATGATGCAAAATCTCTATATACACCCATCGAGGGGGGAGATGAGAAACCCAATCCTTTTGGGTTTTTCCAGAGTGCAGCCTCCGATAATATTGTATATACAGATATGGATAGCTTGAAATCAGTTGCCTCCAAAGCGATTTACGATGAAAATTTTATGGTCGCCGATAGTGTCCGTAATATTCACTGGAAAATTACGGATGAAACAAGAGAAATTGCCGGATTCCAATGCCGGCGTGCCAATGCGCTTATTATGGATTCCATCTATGTAGTGGCTTTTTATACCAATGAAATCCTCACCTCAAGTGGACCTGAATCTTTCAGTGGTCTTCCCGGTATGATTTTAGGTGTCGCCTTACCACATTTACATGTGACCTGGTTCGCAACAAAAGTTTCTGTCAGCCCGCCAGTAGACAAGGCCACCCTGGTTCCACCTACTCCCAGAAGAAAGGCCATCACAACTACCCGCAAGGAACTGTTTGAAAGGCTGAATAAGCGTTTAAAAGAATGGGGCAAACAGGGGAATCTGATTATGCAAAACTCCCTGTTGTAATGATAGCCAGATCAGGAATTTACAATATATCCTGAAAGGTAAAATGCTCCACCGATATTCGGTGGAGCATTTTACCTTTCAGGACTTTGGAAAATTTGCAATATTTGATCCATAACAAATTAGCCGGGCTGTTATTATTACTGGAGGACAAAATTGTCGGCAATATAACTGCCTTTCTTAATAACGACAATGCCGTCCTTTACCGTATAGAGTTCATGATCCTGATCCGGTAAATTAGCGCCACCAATAATAATGACATTATTGCCGATATGCACGTTTTTGTCTACAATGGCATTTTCAATTCTACAATTCTCGCCTATACCGGTCGGTGGCAGTCCGCTATTCTTCTGAGCAGTTATCTGTGCCAGGGTCTCATAATAATCATTGCCCATTATATAACAGGATTTAAGCTCAGTGCCAAAACCAATCCTTGATCGAATACCTACAATGCATTTTTCAATGCTTTTGCAAAGGATAATACTGCCTTCCGCAATTACGGAGGATTTAACACAACCGGAATTCAGCTTGGCTGCCGGAAGCATACGCGGCCGGGTGTAAATCGCCATATCAGAATCATAGAGATTGATTGAAGGAATATCTTCCGTCAGATCAAGGTTTGCCTCGAAAAATGAATGGATATTACCAATATCGGTCCAGTAACCTTCATACTGATAACTGTTGACCCGGTAATTGCCAATCGCTGCCGGAATAATTTCTTTACCAAAGTCTTTGGCGGCGGGGTGGACATTGAGCAGGAGCCTGCCGATAATACTTTTGTTGAAAATGTATATCCCCATTGAAGCCATATAATCACGACCCTGGTTATGCATTTCTTCTCCAGTTTCACTGACCCAATCCGGTAATAAATCAGCAGTAGGCTTTTCGATAAACGCGGTAATTCTGGCTTCACTATCCGTTTTCATTATTCCGAATCCGCCGCAGTCCTGGGCCGTAACCGGGATGGTGGCGATAGAAATCTCTGCATGACTATCAATATGTTTCTCGATCATGTCTTTAAAATCGATCTGGTACAGCTGGTCACCACTCAGTACCAGAATATATTCATAATCCTGGTTTTGTAAATGACGCAGGGACTGACGGACCGCATCAGCAGTTCCCTGGTACCATTCGGAGCTCTCCGGAGTCTGCTCGGCTGCAAGAATATC
>DATJDF010000439.1:0-11417 GCA_035497555.1 Arachidicoccus sp.
CGTGTTCTTTTTCATAATTCAGTCTCCAAAATTACTGGAAAAATATTCAATTTGTACTAAAATTTTTATAAGATCTGGAACGCCTACCTCCCAGATCCGGCTTGCAGGCTCAGGACATTATCTGCAGCGCAAATAACCAAAAGAGGGAAAATGCCCAGGCGTTCATTGATTTAGTCCAGACAAGCAAATGGAAATCTAAAATACCCATTGAAATAATACGTAATCAAAAGAGGATTAAAACTTATTTACTTCTAGAATAAGCGCTTTAACCTTCCTTCCGGCGACACTAAGTAGTTGGCGACTAAAAGAGAGGTGTCTGATCAATTATGGGATTTAAAAATAGCAGAACTGTACCAAATCAGCTGAATGCACGTTTACCGCGATCTTCTTGCTTCAAATCACTGTTCCATCCACAGCCATGAATTTATCAAAGCGGTTTTCGCAGCGTATTGTCACTAGTCTTTTTTGGCTAAACTATTTTTTACGGGCAAAATGTCGATAGTTGCTTATTGCGTGTCCTGCGCTTCCTTGTTGTCTTTATGTTTACCGATCCCATAACCTGCACCGCCACCAACAGCAGCACCGATAACGGCGCCCAAACCACGATTTTTCTTAGAGATGACAGCACCCAGGACGGCACCGGACCCCGCACCAATTAAGGCATCTTTTGAAGCGTTACTGAACTTCTTTTTCTTAGGAGCCGGCTCGGCTTTACCTGCATAGGATTCATTATCTGAAACACTACCGGTAGCGTTATCAGTTGTAACTCCAGTCTCATCATTGACGGATTTTAAATCGCCATCTTTATAATCAGCCTGATCGTTATTTCCTGCCCCATTATCCTGGTAACTAGCCTGTCCCGTGGTCTGATTGTCAGGAATATCACCGTTATTTAAATCCTCGTTCAGATTTTGCAATGAATCTGCAATTTTTTGTGCATTAAATGCAGCCAAACCGGCTGTATCTGTTGCGTTAATCTGCTCCTTATCTGCTTTGCTTCTACAAGCGGTCATGCCGGCAGTTAATAATATAAATAGTAGGGCACCAAAAACCAACCTTTTTATGCGTGAAGCTGCTGTTGGCGCCAAGTTTAAATTATTTTGTCTGTCTATACCAAATGGCTGGTTCGTAAATGTGTTGACTTGTTTGTTTTGGAAATTCATAAGATCATTTATTATTCATCTACTTATTTTCAAAAAGCATACCAAGGCCTGATAAACTTGCATCTGTACTGTTAACAATCTTTACGATAAAAGATAAGATGCTGTAAATTAGTATTTTATCAATCAAACCTCCAAATCAATCGGTTTCATTATTTACTTTCTGAGCCAGTTCTATGCTGTCATTTACATTTAGTTTAGTAAAGATTTTCGCCTTGTGCGTGCTGATAGCAGAAGGCATAATATTTGATATTTCTTTAATTTCATTGGTTCGACAACCTTTATGCATGATTTCTGTTTCTCTAGCGGAAAGTCCGGTAATGTCTCGAAGAGCACTGTCCCTTCCCGGGATCCAACTCTAAAAAAAATGTCGCTGCATCTCGTGACTGATATAATTTTCATTATTTAACACCTTCATGATAGCCACTCTAACGGTACTCACCTCCCAATTTTTCTGTATATAACCTAATGCTCCAACTTGAATATAATGAAGAGCAAACAGCACCGGATCGTGTTATTAAGACCAACTACTGAACCTGCCATTTCAAATGAAAGCTAATGAATCGTATTGTCGTCGAAAATGTGGCCTCTTCCTTTAGAAATAGAGAAAAAAATTAAGAGTAATTGTTTTTCATGATATATATATTTAAAAATAAAAGAATTCCCTGCATTAAAAGTGTCCGACCATTTGAAAAGATATTCCCTGCGAATTCTGTTGAATTTCCGATGCCAAAGTATTACTATCTCATTATCAACCGACTAGTACTAATTCGCAAATAATATAGAATTTATTCTATTACTATTATTTACATATATTTTCAGAGGCAGCAAAAACAAAACAGTACAGCTAAGGTGGTTGAATACCTATAATAAAAACGGCAGGTAAATACCATGTAAAAACAAAAAAAGACCGGACAACAAATACATTTTGTAACTTGTCTGCGATCCAATGCTTTCGATATTTTTCTTTCTTTAAACTTTTTCTATGATTATTTGCTCATCACTTTTACCTCTTCTTCAAATTTCTTATCAATATATTTAGAGTGCATGATTCTGAGTATGCCCATATAATCCATTTTGAACTCTATCAGATCACCTGTTTTAATCCCTCGTGGATTGGTTCCTAAATCGATTACCGTCATATCGGAGCTTGAGCCCACAATGTGCATATAAGATTCAAAAGGTGTTAAATGCTCCACTTCGATATCCAGCAGACCAATATCCACAATTGCCCGGTGTGCGCTTTCACCCGCATTTTGTTGATCGAATTCCATAACTTCTCCGTTGAGATTATGCCCCAGTTCTCCCATTGGGACCATAGGTTTTTCACTGATTTCAATGACTTCTGCATATAATTTGAAGACATCGTTATGCATCTCATCAAAGGTGGTATTATGATAAACATTGGTTCCTAAATACAGGGTCTCCCCTACCCTGAAATGATTCACCCCGGCAGGCAATAATCCATTTTCGATAAGTGGGATCGTCACTGATGCGCCTCCGGATACATAGGGTATTTTCCGGTTGAATTTTGTTTCGATAAGTTCTTTATAGATGCAGAGCTGAATAAGTTTGTCATGGTTGGGTAATACTCCATACATGCAGGTCAGGTTAGTGCCAATGCCAATTACTTCTATGCCCGGCAATTTGAAAACATCACTGTAGAATTCTACAAGGTGCTCTCGCATGACGCCTTCCCGCAATTCTCCAAGTTCAATCATAATGACGATTTTATGGAGTTTACCTGCTGCAACGGCGGCGTTAGAAAGTAATTTTATGGTTTCCAGTTCCGTATTGAAACTTATATCCGCAAATTCAACGACTCTGGCTACAGAGCGTTTTGCTGGTGGCTTGATAAATACGGTCTCTATTGATGGATTGATGGCCTTTATAGCCCTCAGATTGGTCACCCGGGAATCACATATTTGGCGTACCCCTAATTCAATTATACTTTCTAAGTATTTTTTATTTCCGCAAAGCAACTTGCTGACAACTGCCCAATAGATATGGTGTTCTTTGAATAAATCATCCAGTTTTTCGTAATTCTCACGGAGCTTTTGTTTGTTAAGTGTAATGAAAGCCATCGATTATTTTTTAGTTAAACGCATTTCCAAATATTTGTTGACGAAACCAAAGCGCTCGTACAACTTTTTTGCCGGATTTTCAGCTTCAACATGTAAGGCAAGATCACCCTCTACCATTTCAATAAGCTGTTGCATGAGCTGCTTACCTAAACCCTGACCTCTTCTGTCTTTATGCGTGGCCAAATAAACAAGGATATTTTCAGGGATATAACCGGACATTCCCGTCTTATTGACGACAGCCGCACTAAGAATCTCCCCGTCTTCCACTACTTCAATAATATAGCCCCCTGGTGTGTCTTTAGAATTTGCGTAAATAATTGCCTTTTCAATGGCTTCGGCAGGATCACCATAAGCCTCCAAATGTTTAAATAGAAATGCCTTTAATTTTGTCAGCTCCCCTTGTGAAATGACCTCACGGGGAGTAAATAATGTAATGTCTGTCATGATAAATCCGGTCGCTAATTTCGACCTTGTTGTATTTCACTCTAATTGAAATATAAAGCTTCAGGCTTTGTCAGAAGGCCGGGTAATTCAAAAGAAAGAGTGCATTAAAAAAATGATAAACTATAACCCGGTCTGAACGTTTATCGTTAAGCAAAAACCTCGTTATTTAGTTTTCGCCTCGACAAAGGTACGATTTTTTCGACAAACGACTTTTAGGGTCTCATTTTAAAGTAAGATGGACGCGTTAAAACAGCTCACGTGAGTTATCAACATATGCAAATTACAGGTGCAGTATATTAATTTTTTCATCCATGTGAGGTATTTAATTGTTTGATTCTGGATGCTCACGGTACAAAGGATGACCTTGAATCTTAACTCGTCTTCCTACGCTATTAAAGCAAGATTATGCAACGCAGTACCTAAATTATTTTATGTGCGTATTCACCGAAAAAACAAATAAAGGGGTTCTTTCATACTACTGAATCTCATGATGGAATAATAGCGAATATCTTCCTTTCAAAAAAGCTTCATAGCATTAATCAAAATTATCAAAGGACCGCCTGGCACCCACAATTTCATGTGCAAAATTATTGTAACATATCCTGAGAATTATTTGGTAAGTCAAACGTTAAAAATACGACTAGGACACTTTTGTAATGATAGACGTATACCAAAAGAAATGTTTGTCTTAATCCCAAAATTATTCAAAACCATTTTAGCCGAAGACAGAGAAAACATATTTGGTTCCCAAATAGAATATCAGACAAATAAGATACTTCCTATAGGAAACCGGCCATTTGATCTTTCCATGATGGCTTTACGAATCGAATCCAAACAAATGAGTTATAATCAATGCTGCGGTGCCACCCGCCAAAATTGCGCCGGTTGGCAATTTTTAAATATAAGATCTCCGGGGTGACCACCCGGAAATTTCACTTCCAGTTTACGCCCAGTCCCTTGAAAACTTACATTATCAAAAAGAATATTTTTTGCACCCAGCAGTGACAAAACCGAATCCATTGATTCAATTTGAACATTTCGCACCGTAAGCCCATCGACATCTGAGGCTTTGAAGAGTTTGTCTGATTTTATTTGTGCATTTTCTATCCGTACATTTTTTAATGGGCTTTCTGGTATGCCGGTTATACCGATGAACTGACTTGAACTTTCCACAATAATATTTCGGGCAGAAATATTTCTAAAGACGGGGGTTCGCTTCGTGACGGGCCTTGCCGGCAAACGCTTTGCCAGATCGCCTACATAAGTAGGACTACCTAACATGTCCCATTTAAAGGCAGTTCCATTCAAGCGCATTCTTATGCGCTGATAATATAAATGCTCTCCACCCCCGCCACGTGGTCTACGGGTTTTAAACCGGATGCCGATCCCTGTATTATCGAATACACAATCCTGTACGGACAAATTGCGGATCATACCTGCCGTTTCACTGCCAACTGTGACACCTCCATGCCCTTCTCTGGCCAGACAATAACGAACGACAATATTTTCAGAAGGTTTGTTAACGCGCAGTCCATCCAGCCCTCTGCCTGCTTTTATAGTGAAACAATCATCACCGCAGCTTAAAGTACTGTACTCAATCAACACATTCCTTGAAGATTCAACATCAATGCCATCGCCACGTGGTATACCAACAGAATTAACGGTAATCCCCCGAATAATCACACCATCACAATAAACAGGTACAATATTCCAGAAGGCCGTATTTTCAAGCGTTATGCCTTCAATGAATACCTCTTTGCAATTGATGGGAGAGATAAACATCGGCAGAAAAATAGGGCTCCCATTATAACCTTCATATACTCTTTTTCTAACAGGCTGATCAAGGTCAACGAAATTTTCAATTACGTCAGACTCCATTACCTGTTTGCGCACTGAGCCACCTTTTGCCGGCCCAATTAATTTACCCTTACCTGTTATAGCGATATTCTCCTGCCCGTTTGCATAAATACAGGCCCCCAGCGACATCACTTCAACTCCTTCATTTCTTGTAAAAACGGCCGGACGGTAATCAGCCACATCTCCACTAAACGTCAGCTCAGCACCGGCTTCCAGGTGCAGATTTACATTACTTTTCAAACTGATGCGGCCAGTATACCACTTGCCTTTGGGAATAATCACTTTACCGCCACCGCGCTCACTGGTGACGTCAATACACTTTTGAATCTTTGCAGTCACTTTTGCACCTTCCTTGGCCCCGAGTGACCGGATATCTAGGCTGTAATCGGCAAATGTTGGTTTGCGGAGCTGTGGCATCTTAAACGGTGCTTTAATAGGTGCGATTTCTGCCGGAAGCTGGCCGGCTCCTACCTGATCAATCGTTGGTACTATATTTAACTGATCTACAGATTTAATTACCGCACCACCATCCCGCAGCGCTGAACAGGAGCTTATAATCATGCCCATCATTAAACTTAACCCCAAAACGATCCCAACAAATACTATAAAATTAAAATTTCCTTTTCTAAAATGATTCATCCTAATTATTTGTTTTCTTTCTATTTAACTCCGACTCAATATAATAAAAACAGCAAAGCAAACCAAAAAGAGGCTCCGCCACCCCTTTTTTGGTTTGCTTCACAAAAGTGTTATAAAACAATTATACTGTAGGGATCCCCAATTTCGAGCGCCAGTAATCTTTTACAAAAACCTGCTGAGGGTCCATTGTATTTCTTAAATTCATCCAATCCTTCCATTTTGGGTACTTATCAGCTATATAGGTTACGCCTGGTGTTCCATTAACCCTGTCCGGAATATATTTACCCCAATGCGGACGATAATTAAACGGCGCTAACAAATCCCAAAAACTTTGATAGCATGTTGCCGGGTCGCCCTGGTTATGCCCAAACCAAAACACATCAATACGGATAACACCCTGCTGGTAGGAGGGACTAGGCCAGAAATCATTATGCTTGGCCGCATAAATTTCACAGCTAAAACTAAGGTCGATCGTTATAGGCTGAGCACCATAATAAGCTTTCAGGGTATCCATTACCTGCTCAGATTGGTTAATATCTATCCATAGCTCGGTAAACCAACTTGCGTTTCCCAGGACTTGCATCAGATCTATTTTTCAATCTGGACATAATGACCTGTTGCCCGTAGCATAAATTCGGTAATCTGTGCCGGGTTAACCAAACTATGGGGATGGTGTTGACCACCGGGTTTGTGAATCACCAGTATCTGCCCACCAGCAGCTTTGACGGCTTTTTCAAATATGGTCGTATTTTCTATAACAGGGACTAAAGTGTCTGCGTCACCTACGACATGCAACATTGGGAAGCCGCCACGGACAATTTCCTTTACTTTGTCTACTGGATTACCATTAAATGCAAGCGCTGCTCCATCCGTTTTAAGCCCGTAATCTTTTTTAAAGACCGCCCAATCCTTTTTACTTCCTGTGCTTTTCCCCCTTCCTCCCGGCCAGCTTTTAAAATCCAGTACCGGCGCATCTGCATAGATGGCTGCTACTTTATCCGGATTGGCAAGCGCCCAGCGGTAGATATAAATGCCACCCCGGCTATATCCAAACAGTATCGGCTTTTTATCTAAACCTAAATGTGTTTGCAAGAACTTATAGAACCCGTCCCAGGCTTCGATGCAGGTTGGATTGCCATAAAGTTCAGCCGTATTTATATATACCAGCGTATATCCTCTTTCTAGCATGGCTATTTCATTTTGAGGCTCGTTTCCCCAGAATCTGGCCCGCCAGAGCCAGGGCTTTCCGCTGGTAGCCGTATAAGGTCGAACCACTTTACAATCGTATTCACCCAGCCGGAAATCTGCGCATCTATAGCCATGATAGGAAGAAATTGTTTTCGGTTGCATAATTTTTTCTAATAAATTATCCGCTGCAGGTTTTAATTGAAGCTGACGATAAATGCGCGCTGCGATAGCCCCTGCACCTATAACGTTTGGATGAATCTTATCAAAAAGCTTCGCGGAGTCCTGGCTGGAGCCTAAGAACATAGGGTGCAGATTAATCATCTCCACCTGCTTATTATACGCCACGGCTTCACACATGGGGATAATATTTCGAACAATCACCGGATCATAAATCTGATTGGTATCATTTTTAATACTCGCAACGGGCAACAACATCACAACACGTGGGTGCGTAGGCAGAGCGCGAAACGAATCAATAAGATCTCCATAATCTTTTTCAAACTCATCGTAAAATGGCCGGTTCACTTTTTTACTATCATTAGTTCCCAATAAAATCAATACAATATTGGGCTGAAATTCCAAGGCCTCCCTAAAAGCTTTCTCCTTCATATAGGGACGATCTCCTTTTCTGAGCAGCGTTCTGCCGCTGACGCCGTAATTCTTCACATCATAGCTGTCACCCAGCAATCTTTGAAGCTGTGCAGGAAAAGAATTTACATTTCTAGCCTCGATGCCATACCCATAGGTGATACTATTTCCAACGCAGGCAACTCTTACAGGTGTTTTTTGAGTAAAGCCTTGCATTATACCTGTCATTAATAACCCGAAAAGAAAAAGATAATATTTGCGCATCTGATTATTGGATATTATTTAAAAAAATGGAAAGACTTGAACAGGATAATGCTTTAACGCTGCTCTGACTTACCGGAAATTAGCATTTAATACTCGACACCACTTTGAATGCCCAGAGACTTGGATGTAGCTTTTATCCATGCCCTTGCGATGAGTTCATGCCCTGCGGGCATAGGATGGACACCATCCCAGCACCAGTGGGAGATTGGCGCCAATTTAATTGCTTTTTTGAACGCCGTCCACAAGGGAAGATGGATGGCCTTAAATTCTACTGCGAGCCTTTGCACAACTTCCTGTCGCTGGTTCAATTCCAATGCGTACTTTTCAAAAATTGCTGTAATGGCTGCCTGTGGGAAAACAAATGGATCGCAAAGTATAATGACCAGCTGAGGGTTCAGTGCTCTTGCTTGTTGTAATATTTCACGGTAGTCACTTTCAAAAGAGTTTACCGTGCCAGCACCGGGGCGGTCATGAATAACGGCATTCACATCATTAATACCGACTAAAACGCTCAGGATATCCGGTTTTAACGCTAAACAGTCTTTCTGCCAACGTCTCTTCAGATCAGTTACCGTATTACCACTGACGCCACGATTAAAAAACAGCAAGTCTCTGTTAGGATAATCAAAACCTAGTTTTGCAGAAATCAGGTAGGGATAACTTTGGCCAACCAGATGGTTCCAGTCATTACTGTCTGGCCACCTGCCTCCATCTGTAATGGAATCGCCCTGAAACAGTATACGAAGAGATCTCATATCTGTTACAAAGGGAACTGTATGTTTAAAAGCAAGTGATGGCGCGATAGATAAACCTATGCTTCCAAGACCCAGTTGTTTAATAAAATCTCTGCGCTGCGTCATTAAAATAATTTTGTTGATGGTTTTCAAATGTAATATTTAACCTTTAATCTCGTCATCTATAGATTGACCAATACTACTAGTATTTTGGCAGATTGACAAACGCTAAATAATGTCAAATAAATACTAATAAATACCAAAACTATTGATTATCAATCTTTCCAAGGAAGGGCCCTTCTCAAACAAAAAGGTAGACTGGAAGGATCATGGAAACAATAAAACAATAAGCTGGCCTGAGACACCTTTAAAGCATTTTAGTGCTCATAAAAGGAGCTGAAGTGGACTTGGTCCTGGAGGACAGGAAAAAGAATCTTTATCGAATGGAGATAAAGTCCAAAGTTTCTGGTAACAAGCGCGATTTCAAAGGATTAAAACATTTAGCATCGTAGGTGGGTGATAGGTTCCAAACAGGAATCGTTGTTTATACTGGAGAGCAGGCCCTTGGCGGCTATGGCGGCAAAAATCTGCAGACCGTTCCCATTTCGAATCTGTTGTAAAAAACCGTGACGGAACATTTTTTTCGACAATATCAAGCAAATGGGCTCCGTAAAATTATCCTACTATTTCTCGTCAACGCTGAAGACAGTCTTGATCTTTGCGCAGAAGTCAGATTCAATCATCTGTTCAGCTAGTATAATCATATTTTTAAAGGCCTTGTCATTGCTGATACCATGACCGATTATGACAGGCTTGTCAATGCCTAATACGGGGGTTCCACCGTAATTTTCATAATGGAAGCGGTGCAGGTAACTATCGTTTTCTAATTGGCGGTCGGCAGCAATTTCATAAATAGATTCTGCCATTTTCAGAACGATATTACCAGTAAAACCATCACAGACGATCACATCGGCCATGTCTTTAAACAGGTCGCGACCTTCAATATTGCCCGTGAATTGAATTTGTTTATTTTCTTTGAGTAGCGGATAAGTGGCCTGACATAAGAGATTGCCTTTTTCTGCCTCCGCACCCACATTAAGTAAGGCTACACGGGGCGTATCAATTTTTAATACATACCGGGCATATTCGCTACCCAGGATAGCAAACTGATTTAGTTGTTCCGGTTTGCAATCTGCATTTAAACCAACATCCAGTAATAAGCCATTCTCACCATTAAGTTTCGGTACAAGTGTAGGTATTGTTGGTCGCAGTACCCCTTCAATTGTTTTAATTGTGTACATAGCCCCTACCAGCATGGCTCCGGTATTACCGGCACTGATAAAAGCCTGAACTTTTCCTGTTGCCAATAACTGAAAACCTATACCGATGGAAGAGTTTGGCTTTTCTTTTAATGCACGAGTAGGATGTTCGTTATACCCAATCGATTCTGGAGTGTGGACAATGGTTATTCTTGGGTCCTCTGCAATGCCGTTACTCTCTAATAAGGGTCGGATTTCTGCTTCATTACCAATGCAAAACACCAGACTTGCCTTAGATTCATCATTGAGATACAATGCTATGCCTTTAACAGCTTCAGAGGGCGCATAATCGCCACCCATCATATCTATCCCAATGTTGATGTCGGACACGTTTAAGTTTTTTGATTGAAACTAAAATCACCACGGCCATTACAGCGGGGTGATAGTACATCCATTATGCAACAAAAGACCATACGTTCCCTTATGGAAGGAGGTTGCTTTCAGTGTTTTTCCGGATGCATCTAACCATGCGAAATTACAAAATTGCGTACAATAACCAAATATTTCCCCTTACACCCCACTGGCTTAAAGCCCATGGGATGTAAGGGGTTTTTACTTTTGGCTTAACAACCGGACGGTAGCTCAGTATTCATAATTATCAAAAGACACCGGGGAAGCAAAATAAGTTATCCTAATCTCCTATCCGCCGTGTCTCATCTTTTTTATACTACCTACAGCTACCGGGTCATTAATCCCGATAAATATAATACTTGTATTAAGCCTAGGCTTTCAAAGGTGCTTTCTCTGAAACCAATTTGCCTTTGTAATAAAGCTTCCCTTCGCTTACATGCGCACGATGGCGTACATGCATTTCTCCGGTAGTGGTATCTTTGCTCAAGGTCACTTCTTCAGCAACATAGTGAGTTCTTCTTTTTGCGCTGCGCTGTTGAGAGTGTCTCCGTTTAGGATTTGGCATGACTATTTCTGTTTTTAATTGTTATCTATATTCTAATTCTGACAGTTCCTTTTCTAATTTAGTTCTGTCTCTTCAAAACCTTTCAATTTATCTAAACCTTTCCAAACATCGGCAGATGCACCTTTTGATACACTTGCCTTCATTTGATCCAGTTTCTTTAATACTTCCGGATTGCATTTTGAATTCCCAGCTGCATCATCCCCGCAAAACCTTTGTGCAGGTAC
>DATJDF010000440.1:0-3353 GCA_035497555.1 Arachidicoccus sp.
AAGGCTCCACCACCACCGCCACCACCAAAGGCGGCTCCTCCTAAGATTGAAATGAAACAGTTTACTGTTCCTAAAATCGTAAAGGATGAGTTGGTTAAACCAGAAGAAAAACCGCCTAAACAGAATGAAAAAATCACTGTAGGCCCGGTAACTCAACACGGTCTTAAAATGGATGGGGCATTAGCCGCACCTCCAGAAGTGAAGGGTATTGGTGGAACAGGTAAGGGTCCAGGATCTGGATCAGGAGATGGAGATTATAATAAAGAATTCACCTCAGTACAGGTAGAAGCTAAATACCCAGGTGGTCAACCTGCCTGGAAGAAGTATTTGGAGCGTAACCTGAGGCAACAGACTCCAGTTGATAATGGAGCGCCTCCGGGACAATACGCTGTAGTTGTATCCTTCCTGGTGTCAAAAGACGGCAGTACTTCTGAAGTTAAAGCAGTTTCTGCCCCCGATCCAGATTACGGTACTGCTGCCGAAGCTGTCCGGGTAATTGAAAGAAGCGGTAAATGGAATCCTGCCATCCAGAATGGTCGTCAGGTTATCTATCGCGAAAAACAAAAGATCATATTCCAGGTTAGTGAATAAGCTTCATTAACCGGAATTACATAAAACGGGTTCGTATATCTTTAAGATATATGAGCCCGTTTTCTTTATGCTTATACCCGAAGGTGTGCGGTAGGAGCGTTCGATCTGAGCGACTACTCGTATGTGAGCAAGAAAAGAATAGTAGATGAAATATCCCGATTCTTGTAAACGGGATCTCTTTAAGTGACTTGCCAACATCAGAATGCTCCGGTCAGTCTAATGGAAATGGATTACTTTCCTCCTCCTTTCTCAAAATAAGCGTCCCCTAAAAGAAAGTATAAATCCAGAATTGTATTGTGGAATCAGCTATGTCTTTGCATCTATATGATAGAAACATTATAAGGGTTGTATTTTGATAATCAGGTAGATACTCTATTTACCTACAGACAACTTGTGATTTTGACTGTCCTGAAAAAACAGCCCTTAAATGTATCAAAAGATGCATCCGGTATTAAATGATGTACCCAATTATAATTGAAGGTGTTCCGCTTCAAATACGCAAATGAGTAGAAGCAGAAGTGAAGAAGTAGAGAAGTGAAAAGGTTCATAATTTCATTTTAAACGAGCGCCGTTAGCCCCATTTCTATTCGTGAATTTCAGGGCCCATGAAATTCCTTTGACTGATAAGTAACAATATTGATTCAACATCAAAATTCATTCAAATGGAAACTTCTGAAATTTTAAATGCCAGCGACCTGGAAATCATATTTGCAGGTCGCAATAAGGAATACGGCGCTTATCAATTACGCTATCACTATATAGATAGAATGCGCCTTTCAATGATTATAGTCGGTTGCCTCGTACTCGTAGGCTCGCTTCTTTTCTTCTTCCTGAGGGGCAGAACCCAACCAGCAGTACAATTACTCAATGCCACGCCTGTAAAGCTGACGGCCTATCATAAACCAAAAGAGCCTGAAAAGAAGAAAGTCATCCGTCAACGAATGGAGCAGCCCAAGAAAGTGGAGATGCATAAGCTTGCGTTACCCAAAATTACCCCTGACAAACTGGTAACTCATGAAGATGCACCGCCAAAGCAGACCGACCGGATAGTTGTAGGACCTGTGACCCAACACGGCGTCGCGAACAATGGCAGCTTAACTGCACCACCGGAGGTTAAAGGTGTGAGTGGCAATGGCAAAGGGCTGAGTGCTGGTGCCAGTACCGAGGGAGATTATATAAAAGATGTATTTATAAACGTCCAGGTGGAAGCGATGTATCCCGGAGGACCTACTGCATGGAAGAAATTCTTAGAGCGTAACCTCAGACAACAGACACCTATTGAAAATGGCGCTACTCCCGGCCGCTATGCGGTGGTAGTATCTTTTATCGTCGCCCGGGATGGCAGCACTTCTGAAATAAAAATCCTCAGTGCGCCTAGTCCCGATTACGGTACTGCAGAAGAAGCAAAAAGAGTCATTGAGCGCAGTGGCCGTTGGAACCCGGCCATCCAAAACGGACGCCAGGTGGCCTACAGGGCAAAACAGAAAATAATCTTTCAGGTAGAGTAAGATTGGGGTTTTTGATATCAGCCAGATTCAAATTAAAAGAACCCTCGATGCCAGAGTAGCCGCAACAGAAAGTTAAAGGCAGATGAGAAAGCGGATAGTCCATTCGGCTCCAATAGGGGGCCGGGTGGACTAATCTACTACTTGACAGTGAGGTAGGCAGTTCTAAGCTTAAAAAGTTGTATATTGCCTGTTGCCCGTTATCGTGAAGAAAGGTAGGTTTAAAGGGCTAGAAAAGGACGGGCAACCGGAATGGTGTTGAAAGAAAGCGGGAAATTGGTATTCCCAGTCCGGTGCGTAAACTAGATTAACATGCAAACAGCCAATTGCAAACCGTCCATATCTTAAAGGTTGGCTTACCGTTAGTGTATGTTTTAAGCAAATTTTTAAAAAAGAACGTTATTTTTGACATATAAATCTGAAGCTCAACGAACGAAACAAATATGGACAAAAAATCCCTGGTTGATAAAATTGAAAAAAGTCTGGTAGAGTTATTATCAAGCAAAGCATATAAAATTGGTGCAGTAATACCCAAAGAATTAGAATTAGCTGAGTCACTTGGCGTCAGCCGGACGGTGGTCCGGGAGGCACTTTCGCGGCTACGGACCCGAGGAATGATAGAGTCCCGTAAGAAACGAGGCTCAGTTATTACCAGCCCCAATATCGTTTCTGTTATGGAAAAAGGCATGAGCCCCGATATTCTGGACCAGGCAACCATGCGTGATATTTTTGAGATGCGGCTAGCCCTTGAAGTCGGGATGGCAGATTTTATTGTAAAAAGAGTAAAACCCGGAGACATTGCTGAACTCAAAACCATTGTCTCACAGGAAAAGAACACCAACTACAATATTGCTGAAATAGAGGAGGAGATAGCCTTCCATGGAAAATTATATGAAATCTCCGGCAATGGTACCATGAAAGGATTCCAGAAAATGTTACTACCCATATTCAATTACGTACATAGCAGCGGGATGCTCAATGATGCACCACTGCTGAAAAAAGTTGTTACCCACACGGATCTGATTCATATCATAGAAGGAGGCTCAGTGGATAAGCTGCGTAAAGGCATGCGACAACATCTCAATGGGCATTTTAAACGGTTGTTCTGACCTGAATGGCAGGCTCAGATTTAATTGCCAAATGACAGGCGGTATCATAAAACCAAAGCAGCCTATCAATATATATAAACAGACGGCACAATAGCCCAATAATACGCCCTCAATTTATGCTACCCCTTCAAAGAAACGCCTTCAATCA
>DATJDF010000441.1:0-8687 GCA_035497555.1 Arachidicoccus sp.
ATAAAGGAAGGCGGATTAAAGGAAATGGAAAAAAGAGCTAAGGTGCGTGCTGACCTTTTCTACCAGGCATTGGACAGCCTTGAAGTATTCCAGCCAATTGTTGCAAAAGAAGATCGTTCGCTGATGAATGCGACCTTCACCACTCATAAAAAGGAGCTGGAAAGCGAATTTTTAGCACTTTGTAGTGCACATGGCATGATTGGTGTTAAAGGGCACCGTAGTGTCGGTGGCCTAAGGGCTTCTATGTATAATGCCATGCCTTTGAGTAGTGTGCAGGCCCTCGTTGACTTAATGGAAGACTTTAATAAAAAGAATAAATAGGAAATAGCGTACATACAGCTGCGCCCGGGCGCAGCTGTATAATTTAATTGAGAAATTTAATTATGAGTATAATCAAACCATTTAAAGCCCTGCGTCCGGCAGAAAATTTTGCCAAAGACGTAGCGAGCAGGCCATATGATGTTTTAAATCGTGCAGAAGCCAGAAAAGAAGCTGAGCAAAAGGCCGCCTCTTTCCTCCATATAACCAAAAGTGAAATAGACTTACCTGATGAAGTAGATATCCACGATTCGTCAGTCTATGAGAAGGCAAAAGAGAACTTGCAGGCCTTTATTGACAATCACATCCTGTTGCAGGAAGAAAAACCTGCTTATTATGTCTACCAACTGGTCATGAATGGCAAAAGCCAGACCGGGCTGGTCGGCGTGAGTTCAGTAGATGATTACGAAAATGATGTGATTAAAAAACATGAGTTTACGCGCCCTGAAAAAGAACAGGACCGGATTAATCATATTACCATCACCGGTGCACAAACCGGTAATGTATTTTTGGCCTACAGAGATGTGGCTGAGATTAACAAAATAATCGAAGATTGGAAACAAGCCCATACGGCAGTTTACGACCTGGTTGCAGAAGACGGTATTCGTCATACAGTCTGGATTGTGGACACAGCCTCAACTATCCAGCAGATTACGGACCTTTTTGAAAATAAAGTGCCCAATACTTATATTGCTGACGGTCATCACCGCGCCGCCTCTGCGGCAAAAGTCCGTCGTGGATTAGGAACGAATAAAACCGCTGCCTCAGATTATTTCTTAACAACACTCTTTCCGGCAGGTGAATTACAGATACTGGATTATAATCGTGTCATTAAGGATCTTAATGGATTGACTGCTTCGCAATTTCTGGAAAAGCTTTCTCAGGATTTTAACGTACAAGAAAGTGGAGCAGCCGTAAAACCCGAAAATCTCCATGACATCGGCTTATACCTGGGTCATAAATGGTACCGGTTAACAGCTAATGAAGGTACATATGATCCGAATGATCCGGTCGGTGTACTTGATATCAGTATCCTGCAAAAAAATGTATTTGATCCGATACTCGGGATTGCTGATCAACGTACCGATCAACGTATTGATTTTGTAGGAGGCATCCGCGGTTTGGGTGCTTTGGAACAAAGGGTAGATTCAGGAGAAATGGCCCTCGCATTCAGTTTATATCCGGTACGCATCGAACAACTATTTGCTATTGCAGACAGTGGCAATGTAATGCCGCCGAAAAGCACTTGGTTTGAACCTAAACTCCGCGACGGCTTACTCACCCATTTAATTTATTAAAACAATTCACCTAAGCTGAAATTCAAATTAAAATAATCATGATGAAAAAAATATTGATACTGCCCTTTCTTTTACTCGTAGCCATATTTGCACAGGCGCAGGCAGGCGTGGTGGATGCCCATAAACAGGCGATGGACAAGGCTAAAGAAGGAAATCTTGACAAAGCACTCTCCATTATTAAAGATGCAGAAATTACGTATCCCAATAATCTGAGCCTGCTCAAAGATGAAGCGTTTATTAATACTTGGAAGAAGGATTATGCAAATGCGATTGAAGCTGGTAAAAAGCTGGTGGATAATGCTGAGGCAGATGAGCAGTGCTTCCAGATTCTTGGCTCTGCCTATAGAGCGGATTCTAAATATGAAGCAGCGGAAAAAGTGTATCAGGCTGGCATTGAAAAATTTCCACAAAACAGTCTGCTATATGCAGAATACGGAGATGCTCTAAAGCAGAATGGTAAAATGGCTGCCGCGAAGGTTGCCTGGGAGAAAGGTATTGAACTGAATCCTTCTATCAGCAGTAATTATTATTTTCTGACCAAGTTTTATAGTGAGCACAAAAACCCGCTTTGGAGTGTAATCTATGGCGAGATGTTTGCAAATATTGAATCATTTTCTAATAGGACTACAGAGATCAGATCTATTGTCATGAATCAGTACACGGCCTTATTTGCAGCGCCAAATATATTGCAGGAATACATCACAAACGGACAACCCTTTGAAAAGGCAGTTGCGGGAACATTAGCCCAGTTTCAGGATATGGTGTCCGGCGGGGTTACCCCTGAAAGCCTTTATGCCCTGCGTGGGCAGTTTATTGTTAATTGGTTCAACGGAGATAATGCTAAGAATTTTCCCTTCAAATTATTTGACCGCCAACAACAGTTATTAAAACTGGGCATTTTTGAAGCTTATAATCAATGGATGTTTGCTTCTTATAATCAAAGCCAGTTTAATTCCTGGGGCCATATGCATGATGGGTTAATCAAGGAATTCTCGAAATTCCAGAAAGCTTCCATGTTTAAAGTGCCCAAAGGCGAGTATTATGCGCACAACTAAAGAGAGGATCACCGCTTTTATAAATAATAACCAAAACGCAGTTCCGAAATCCCGGAACTGCGTTTTGGTTTAAAGGATGAGGCTGGTGAAATTGTCATCCTTTAGTTGGTCCCCGAATACAAAAAATCTTGCCGGATATCCTTTTTTAATAAAACCAATCTGATCTTGCATGCCAATAGCCCGGGCTACTCTGCTGGTCGCCATTTCAATAGCCTGTTGCTGGGAAACTGAGAGTTCCCGTATGGCATTTTGAACCGCCTCCTGCAGTGAAATGGCAGCGCCTGCCAGATTGCCTTCTTTGTTTCTGTATGTGTCGTCGGTTAAGACGGCATCGAAGTTGCCCCAATGGAAGGATTTCATTTTTCGTCCCAGAAAACTACTATCAGTAACCAGAAACAGTTTGTCGCCCTTTAATCTTTCCGCCAGGCGTGCGGCGCCGTAGTGACAGTGATGCCCATCCAGAATAAGTGCGGTATATACATCCTTTCTTTCCAGTGCTGCCCCGGTAAGTCCCGGAGACCGGTGCGCAAAGGAGGACATTGCGTTATAAAGGTGGGTCACAAGATGGATGCCTTTGTCAAAATATACCTGCGCTTGTTCATAATCCATATTGGAATGGCCTGCAGAGAGTAAAATGCCATTATCCTGTAGATATTTTATTTGGTCAAAGCTGAACATCTCTGGTGCGATGGTCATTATTTTGATCACATCCTTACCCGCTTCAACAATTAGTTGAAGCTCCTTGTCGGTCGGCTCCCGGACAATGGCTGCATCGTGGGCACCTCTTTTTACCGGATTAAAAAATGGCCCCTCGAGATGCATGCCCATCAGGCCACTGTCTGGACGCGCAGTTTTATATTTTCTGATGGCATCAATTGCCTGCAAAATTACAGGTGTGGTAGAGGATATTAAGGTTGTAAGATGATTCAGTGTACCGAAGTCCAGGCATGCCTGGTCGATATCATTTAAGCTTTTTTCACCAGGGTCTTTGGTGAAATACTCACTATAACCACCATTAATTTGGATATCAATCAATCCAGGTGCGATATTTTCACCCTTCAGATCGTGGATTTTCCAATCACTGGCCAGAGAGTTGTCGCTTTCTGAAGCGGGAAGCCGGTCTGCTATGCCCAGTATTTTCCCGTCAGCTATTAGTAAGACTTTATGCTTCAGGACTTCCTCACCTGTATAAATTTCGGCATTAATAATCGCATGTTTCATGATAATTAATTATTCATTTAAAGTCAATTCCTCTTGGATGATCCTTGTCTTATTTTTGCTTGCCTGCACGATGAGCAGCGCAGCTAAAACAAGGATGACTCCTATAAAGGTAAATAAAGATAATGGCTCTCTGAGCATTACTGCGGCAATAATAAAGCCGGAAATAGGGCAAAGGTAGAGCCACATGCCCGCCTTGACCGGTGCTGACTGCAGCAGCCATAACCAGCATTGGATCGCCAGAATAGATACAAAAATAGCCAGCCAGACAGAGGATATCCATAAATGCTGATCGAAACGATTGAGACTGCCTTTATAAGTCAACAATACGAAGGGCATTAAGAAGAGTCCCCCAATTAAGGTCTGCCAACCGTTAATCGTCAGCAGTTTTAAATTGCCCCAATCCATTTTATTAAAGTAGATCGAAGCAGCAGAGTAGGAAAGCATGCCAAATAACATCAATACCAATCCTTTTATAGAGACACCTGCATTATGGAGTAAAGGATAGGCCGCTACAAATACGCCGATTAATCCAAGTAGGAGCGCTGCTACCACGGCTAGTGAAAGCCGCTCTTTCAGAAAGATTACGGAAAGAACACTGATGAAAATGGGACTTGTCGCAATGGCCAGTGCCCCAATACCTGCCGTGACATACTTCATCGCGAGTACATACAGTCCTAAATAAATAGTTATATTGAGAAGGGCATATATCATTACCATTCGCCATTGCCGGCCTTTAGGCAATGCATAACTGCGAATCCCATGCGCGTAAATGAGCATGAGTGCTGACGCGATAGCAAATCGCGTTACAGCAATGGTAAGTGGTTGTGCGACTTCTAATCCGACTTTAGTGGCGGTAGAAGCAGAGGACCAGAGTAATGTAAAAAGAAGTCCAACAAGTATCCATTTGATCCCCCCGCCCTTCTTATTCAAAGTCATGCTTAATTTTTAGGCCTTTTTTTCCAATTTATTTTTGTAAAAATAATCTTTTGGTAGCCATCTGCTTCATATAAAACGCCAACATGCTTTTTCCCAATGCCCACAATATCACTGTAAGCGGTTGCCCTGGGAGCAATGAGATAGGATCTTGCCCAGGTGTTCCCGTCATCAAAACTAATGCGCAGGGTCATGCTGTCCCGGCTCTGCTGACTGGCATCATTACTGAATGCAAGGATATTATTATGGGAACCTCTCTTTAAGGTTAATATTGAACCTTCACAGACAGGATCAGGTAATTGTGGGTCGAAGTAGGCCGTGTCCCAGTGCTGTCCGCCATTTTGACTAATAGCTACAATTCGCTGTCGGATATCCCCTTTTTGATTGCGACTATTCATCATCAGCCGTCCACCCGACAGTTCCGCAGCAGTTGATTCGTTGGAGCCTTTGATAGGATTGTTGTCGCTTAGATGAAAAGTGGCGCCGTGATCATCGGTATAAAAGCCGTGAGCGACATAATCCGTATAATCTCGTTTAGGTTTTCCTTCAGAGTGATTGGCAGCGATATAAATCCGGCCTTTATAGACCCCCTTTTCTATTTGAATGCCATGTCCTGGTGTATTAGCGTAAGAACGCCAATCCTCAGGGTGTCTCCAAGCTGGATTGACCGCTGGTCTGAGGATCTTACTCGTCTGATCCGTTATATCCACCGCTGCACTCCAGCTGCGTCCGCCGTCCGTAGACGTTTTATACCATACGCCGCGGATGCCCATGGCATGGCGCATTTTCCCTTCGTCAGTATTGCCGGTATTATAGAACAGAAAGAGCCGGCCATCAGGATATTTTGGATCAGACTGGTCCAGCACCGGGGCCGGATTACCGGCCTGTAACTTTTGATTAGAAGCAACAACTGTTAATTTACCCCAGGTCTTGCCTTTGTCTGTACTTCTTTTCATGACGATATTGACATGCCCGAAGTCTGCACTTCCTGCCACCCGCCCTTCTGCGAAAGCTAATATATCGCCATTTTCTGCCTGGATGATCGCCGGGATGCGGTAAGATTTGTAGCCTTCTTTTCCGGATTCGAAAACAGTTACTTTCTCACTGTCTTGCGCAAAGAGACTGGATTGTATCACCTGCATCAGCAGGATAGCCAGTATCATTAAACTTTTTTTTTGCATAGTTCACTTTTAAAACTTCTAAAATTCTTTCCTTAATTAAGTAGCGGAGTACCTGCTTTTTTATTTTTTGAATGCTTCGAGTAACTCCATACAGTACCACTCCTGCCTCGGCAAGTGAAACGGGCCTTTAAACAGATTGCCTTTTGCCGTTTGTGAGAGCGTGCCGTCTCTGTGTAAATAACCAAACCATTCTCCATGTTCTTTGTCATGAAAATGCGCGTAGGCATATTGGTGGATCATTTCATGCCACTGCCGGTATTTCTCATCCCCGGTGAGCGTATAAGCAAGCAGGGTAGCGATGATGGCTTCATTCTGTGGCCACCAAAATTTCATGTCATGCCAATATTCCTGTACCGGTTTGTCATTTACATTCCTGAAATACAATATACCACCATACTCTTTATCCCATCCTCTTTCCCACATATAATCCAGCATATTACAACCTAATTTAATTAGGGCTGGCGCATCCCCATTAATATTCATTCTCGCCTCATGCAAAATAAACCAAGCACCTTCAATTGCGTGCCCAGGCGTTAAGGTTTGCCCGTCTATATGATCAATAATACTGCCATCAGGCGCTACCTGTTCCATAACACATCTGATGTCGTCTTTGACGAAATCTGTTTGAATTTCCTTAATCCACTCACCGATCAGCGGAGTGCATCTTGGATCCCCGATAGTTTCCCGGACCTGCTGGGCAGTATTTATCATAATCATTGGGATACCTATGCCTTTGCCGGGCCGGGTTGCTTCGAATTTAGCCGGGCGTTGTAAACAGCCGTTTGCATAATCGATACATCTGCCAAATAATTCCCTTGCTTTATCTGCAATCTGTTGATCGTCAGCAGCCTTTGCATAGGCCGAAAGCGCAATGACGGCAAAGGTCTCAGAAAAAAAATATCGGCGCTTGCGTATCGGCTTTCCGTCCCGGGTAACATGAAAATACATCTCACCCGCTTTGTCAAAACAATGCTTTAATAAGAAATCAATGCCGAGCTTGGCACCGGTAAGCCACTCTTCTTTCTGCTCAACCGTGTTGTAGAGTGTAGCTAGGAGCCAGGCGGCCCTGCCTTGAATCCATACTGCTTTATCGTCATCTAATAGACTGCCATCACTGTCGCGCATAAATAGATAACCACCATACTCATGGTCAAAACTTCGTGGAAACCAAAAAGGTAAAGTATCGTCTAATAACTGATGTTTATAGAATGCGTGAAGTTGGTTAAGATACGCTTGGTTTATCATCTTAATTATTTTCGTTTGTTGTTTTTACAGATGCCATAAATGTACTGGCGGGAAGTCCGGCGGCATTTATTAGATTCGCATGATTAAATGGTTTCCAGCCATAAACAATTTTATCAATGGAGATTGTATTTGGGACCTCTATTTTCACCTGGTCTCCTTCAATTGAGGCCTCCACCGCAATTAAATTGCCGCGTTTATCCATGACTTCGAAGCCGCGAAGGGGCTGGCCATCCGAACTTCGTAGTCCTTTACTATATAGAAAGGATATACGTAATTGCCTCTGCTTATTTTGAACTGATTTGAATAAAGGCCCACTGGGCACAAGGTTCTGCCGATGATAGCTGTGATGCAACGCGAGGTTTGCCAGGCGAAGTCCTACCGGGATTTTGTTGAGGTAATGGACATTTGTAGAATCCCCGAGGTCACTCGTAACAACCATAGCTGCACCTGGTACTGCTGAAAGCAATTTTCTTTGCATGTCTCTGAAATAGTTCCAGGATGGGCGGCTGATACTAGAGAGCTGTACATAGTAAAACGGAAAATCCTGATGCCAGGCCTGGCGCCAGTTTTCCACGAATAAAGGAAAAAGCTTTTGATATAATTCTGCATTTTCCGCATCGCTCTCTCCCTGGTACCAGATCACTCCTTTAATAGGAAACTTCGTTATTTTTGCGACCCCGGCTTCAAAATTATAACAGGGTTCGTAGGGATGGCGCTGGTAAGGGGCTGTTGCTGCTTCAAGATTTTTGGCTGCTCTTTCACGACACCACGCCATTAAGTAATCAGAATTACGCCAGTTATTCAAGGCAGGTTCAAAAGCGGGGTGACTTTCAAGGGTGGCTCTGTCCAGCCAGGAAATGAGTGGGGAGCCACCCACAGCAAGTTCAATTAATCCTATCGGGATGTGTTCCTGTTGCTCAATTTGCTTTCCGAACAGGTAGCCGATAGCAGAAAATGGTGCTACGGAGGCGCCGTCCGGTATTTGCCAATGGCCGGAAAAGAAATCCAGCTGATTTGTTTTTTGGAGAATACTGCTGTCCCAGGCGGCATTGTCAGTTTCGGCCAGGGGCTTATAGTGGAAGAGTCTCAGGTTGGTTTTGGCCGAGATCGCTTTCAATATGCTGTCTGCACCCATTGACTGGCTGACGGCAAAGGCCATATTCGACTGACCGCTGCAAAGCCAGACATCACCGATCAGGATATTATGAAGATTGGTTTTTTTGCCCGCATTTAAAATTTGCATATTCGCAGGTTTACTGGAGGCGGGCATTGGTGGAAAGACAATGGTCCATTTACCGTCGGTGGGGACGGTTACTTTTTTTTCGAGTTCATTAAACCGGATGTCTACCACTGTCCCGGCGTCTGCCAAGCCCCAAATTTGGATGGGCTTTTCCCTTTGTAAAACCATGCCGTCGGTAAATATATCCGCTAACTGT
>DATJDF010000442.1:0-2813 GCA_035497555.1 Arachidicoccus sp.
AACGGTGCCCCGTCAACCACCTGCAATGGATCCTGACCGGCACTCAATGATGATAGACCGCGGATACGGATTTTACTTCCACTTCCAGGATGACCACCATTGGAAGTAATAGAGATGCCGGGAGCTTTCCCGGAGATCATCTGGTCAAAACTCGTGATTGAACCTTTTTGAAAATCTTTTTGGGAAATAGTCGAAATAGAACCAGTCACGTCCTCTTTGCGAACAGTGCCATAACCAATAACAACGACATCGCTTAATCTGCTTGTACTGTCTTTTATAAGCTGCACTTGCAACGTACTTCCATTAATGGCCACAACCTGTGTCAGGTAGCCAACATAAGAAATTGTCAAAGAGTTTTCTGAGGGCTTTACATTTAGGGAAAAGCCACCGCGATCATCTGTAACCGTTCCGGTATTGCTTAAGTTTGCAATTACCGAAACCCCCGTTAAGGGTATTTGCTCCGCGTTTGTCACCGTCCCGGAGATAGTTTTGGTCCCCTGTCCTACCACTGCATTACCGAAAAGCAGCAGTAAAGCTACAATCAAAAGAAAAGGGGTGTGCTTACATTTCATCATTACATCAATGATTTTGAATTATTAATTTTTTGTTAACAGACAGTCATATTCTTTTTCTACTTTACGGAAACGTTCCCGAAATGTTCTTCTTTTATGTTTTCGGAAACGTTCCCGGTAACATTTGAAGAGCTAAACTAGAAGTATTTATGTTAACGGCCAAAAAAATATTTAAATTTCATTGGGAATTTAAACCATATCTGAGGTCAAAACCGGTTATTTTTGGTGAATTTTGGCAATAAATCCCTTGGATATCATTAATTTAACAATATCTATACTAACCATCATTCGTATAAAAATTTATTTAGATTTTTGTAGAATCCCGATGTATTATCTCTGACTGAAGTACCAGTCCTTTAGTCAGAACAGGTTTTTCTTTCAAAACATCAAAGATCAGGCTCGCAGCTCTTGTTCCTAAATCCTCCGCAGGTTGCGTAATGGTAGATAACGAAGGATTTAATAAGTCGGCTATACTCAGGTTAGAATAGCTGATTATTTTTATCTGCTCAGGGATAACAACATTATTATCCAGACAAACCTTATAGGAGGCAGTGGCTAACCTTTCTACACTGGCAAACAGGGCTTCTGGCTGATAATTTTTTATGGTATTAAAGATGATCTCATAGGAGGTATCGAAGTCATTACTGCAGTCAACAATCAGATTCCTGTCTAACGGAATACCACATTTTCGATGTGCTTCTATATACCCCTGCATTCTCGCATTACCAATCGATACGGCTTTGTCAATAACCAAAAAAGCAACTTTTTTAAGTCCCTCTTTCAGAAAATACTCCGTTGCCTTAAAACTACTCTCAAAGTCATCGGTTGTTACTTTGGGAACGTCAATATCCTCATATACACGGTCAAAAAAGACAAGCGGAATACCACTTTCCCTTAGCTTCTCAATGTAATTATGTTCAGCACCTTCTCCCGATACCGACATGATAATACCTTCAACCCGGCCATTGTAAAGTTCTTCAACGATGCCTACTTCTTTCTTATAGCTACTATCCGTTACATAAATAAGTGTATGGTAACCGTTGGCCTGCGCCACCTTTTCAATACCTTTTACAGCAAGGGAGAAAAAATTATTGGCCAGTTCCGGCATGATTACCGCTATTGTTTTGCTTTTAGAATCTCTGAGATTACTGGCATATATATTAGGATAATACCCTAATTCCTTGGCCTTATCCAATATAAATTGCTTGGTCTCAGCGTTAATATCGTTTTTATCACGAAATGCACGGGAAACCGTTGAAGTGGACAAATTGAGCGCTTGCGCTAATTCCCTAATATTAATAAATGACTTAGGCATTCAATTTAAGAATTGGGCACAAAGTAATCACATTTAATAAAGAATTCCTCAAAATATTAAAATTTAGTTGATCTATTGATCTAAAATTTATGGGCGGGTCTAGCCACCTAGTTCCAGTAGATTTAAAATAAAACTACTGAGTCCGCTCAATGCGCCCATCAAGTAAATGTACAATCTGCGAACCATACTCAGCATTTTTTTCAGAATGAGTCACCTGAACAATCGTAACACCCTCCTCTTCATTCAGTTTCTTGAAGATTTCCATGATTTCCTCTCCCTGTTTCGAATTCAGGTTTCCAGTAGGTTCATCTGCCAGAATCAACTTGGGTTTTGCCACCAGTGCCCTGGCAACACCCACCAATTGCTGTTGACCCCCTGAGAGCTGGGACGGGAACAAATCCTTTTTGCCCACAATCTGGAATTTGTCAAGCATATCCGCAACAATGGCTTTGCGCTCAGGCGATTTTACGTTCTGATAAAGCAAGGGTGTCTCGATATTTTCATAAACTGTTAGCTCGTCAATCAGATGATATGCCTGGAATACAAAGCCAATGTAGTTCTTATGCAACTCACTTCGCCTTTTCTCTTTCAGGCCGGTGATATCATTGTCTAAAAATTGATAGGAGCCTTCATCTATATCATCAAGCATGCCTATAATATTCAGTAAGGTAGATTTACCGGAGCCCGAAGGGCCCATAATCGACATAAACGCTCCTTCCTTAATATTAAGATTAATATCCTTCAAAAGGAAAGTTTTATTACCACCCGAATTTACCCATTTCGATACATGTGTCAATTCTATCATAATGCTATTTTTTCTTATTTATCTTTCAAATCTGTTTACAAATGCAACTTACGCCAATATTGCAAAATTGCTTGCGTTTATAACACTAGCTAAGGGACGCCCCTCCTTATTCCGTCTTTAA
>DATJDF010000443.1:0-11039 GCA_035497555.1 Arachidicoccus sp.
GCTGTATCCTAATACCCATAAAGGACTGGCGGTGGCTGTCCATGAGCATGTAATAGCCGCCGACAGATGGTCCACTACTCTTTTGTCGGATAATGACAAAATACTGGTATTGACTGCGACACAGGGCGGTTAGTCCTAAAGGAGAATCCCGTTCAACTTATTACAAAAAGCAATTGAATTATGCAAACAGAAAAGATTACCAAAGGAGCCTTGACTGGTTCAGAAAAAATATTTGTGATGGGAAAAATGTTTCCCATTGAAGTTGCTATGCGGCAAATTAATTTGTCGGACACCCTACGCTCTGACGGACGAATTCAAAAAAATGAATCCGTAATAGTGTATGATAGTTCTGGTCCCTATACGGATGACCGGGTAAATACAAACATTCAGTTGGGATTGCCCCGACTGCGGGAGCCATGGATTGACGCACGCCTTGACACAGTTGATTTAAAGGATGCAGGCATAGAAAAATCTGAGGATATGGGGCCGTTGCAATTTCCAATTTCGCATAGGCCAAAAGTGGCCAAGGAAGGTTTAAATGTGACACAATTATATTATGCAAGAAAAGGAATCATCACCGCTGAGATGGAATACGTAGCTATCCGTGAAAACCAGCGCCTTGCAGCTAACACTGATCTGACCCCCGATTTATTGCATCAGCATGCAGGAGAAAGCTTCGGCGCCCGTACTCCTTTAAGAGAGATTACTCCTGAATTTGTCCGGGAAGAGATTGCCGCCGGCCGGGCTATATTGCCGGTGAATATCAACCATCCGGAATGTGAACCCATGATTATTGGCCGTAACTTTCTTGTAAAAATAAATGCCAATATTGGTAATAGTGCCGTCACGTCAAGTATCGAAAGCGAGGTGGATAAAGCAGTTTGGGCTTGCAGGTGGGGAGCGGATACCATAATGGATCTCTCAACAGGAAAAAATATTCATGAAACAAGGGAGTGGGTTATCCGTAATTCACCGGTGCCGATAGGTACGGTTCCCATATATCAGGCGCTCGAAAAGGTAAAGGGTATTGCAGAAGACCTCAGCTGGGAAGTATTCCGCGATACATTGATTGAACAGGCGCAGCAGGGAGTATCCTATTTTACGATACATGCAGGAGTATTATTACGTTATATCCATCTTACTGCAGACAGGCTGACTGGGATTGTCTCCAGAGGTGGTTCAATTATGGCCAAATGGTGTCTCTTTCACCATAAGGAGAATTTCCTGTACACTCATTTTGATGATATTTGTGCCATAATGCAGCGTTATGATATCGCTTTTTCTCTGGGAGATGGCCTTCGGCCCGGGGCTATTGCTGATGCTAATGATGCGGCTCAATTTGCTGAACTGGAAACATTAGGTGAACTCACTAAGCGTGCATGGTCCTTTGATGTACAGGTAATGGTAGAAGGCCCGGGTCATGTACCCATGCACCTGATCCGTGAAAATATGGAAAAGCAGCTTGCTACCTGTCAGCAAGCACCGTTTTATACACTCGGACCACTCACAACAGACATTGCTCCTGGCTACGATCATATTACTTCCGCAATTGGTGCAGCTATGATTGGTTGGTATGGTACGGCCATGCTTTGCTATGTTACGCCCAAAGAACATCTTGGGTTGCCTGACAGAGAGGATGTAAAAACCGGAGTCATTACCTATAAGTTGGCGGCACATGCAGCGGATCTGGCTAAGGGCCATCCAGGTGCACAGTATAGGGACAACGCTCTGAGTAAAGCGAGGTTTGAGTTCAGGTGGGAGGATCAGTTTAATTTGTCCCTGGATCCTGATACGGCCCGCGCATTCCATGATGAAACCTTACCGGCAGCGGGTGCAAAACTGGCGCATTTTTGTTCTATGTGCGGGCCTAAATTCTGTTCCATGAAAATTACCCAGGAAATCCGGGATCAGGTCGCAGTAGGTATGAACGGAAAGGCTGAAGAATTTAAAGAACTTGGGAAGGAAATTTACCTGTAATGCTGATCGTCATATCGACACCTTTTATGTTAGATACAAATAGAGAACTCAGTATCACTGAGGAGCTCTTTGCATCAGGTTTGCCGCTATTTCATCTGCGCAAACCTGAAATCAGTCTGGATGAAACCCTGGAATGGATCAGTAAATTGCCACAAGGTAGAAAAGATCAGATAGTATGGCATCCACCGCAAAGTATATTTGGGATAAAGGATGGGGCAGACGGAAGGCTGAATCAATGTGCATTTGAATCCGGGCTGATTCAGATGCTTGGATTTGTCAAATCCGCGTCCGTCCAGCGATTACATCTGCCCGGTTGGCTGCGAGGTCGGCTAGATAGATTTTGTCCAAAGTGGTCGGCACTGATGCCTTCTGGAGTAAGATTTTCCACAGGCATTCATCGGTGGAGTGAGTTGAAAGTACTAGAGGCACAGCAGGCGACTGCGATTTCACCAATGCGTTATACCCATCTATTAGTAAGCCCGGTATTTGACAGCATTTCTAAAAAAGGGTATCCCGCACGAAAAGAATTGCTGGAGGGTATGAAATTAAATCCCTTTATACATAGGGTAGGTATGGCAGTTGACAATCAATGCAAGCCGGCTTTAGCGCAACAAGGGCAGCAGCAACTGCAAAAAAGCCACAGGCCGAGGCTAATAGCGATGGGTGGAATTCATGCTGAGAATCTACCGGAAGTTAAGGCCGCCGGTTTTGCAGGCGCTGCACTTTTAGGAGCTATCTGGCGTAATGAAATGGAGATACCGGAATTTAAAAAATGTTTAGCGATATGGAAAAACTAAAGTTTATTCCTGGAGCGGTGGATGACGATGGAGCAATAAGTAAAGGATGGCCGGTCGTTTTAACCATTGCGGGATTGGATCCGACAGGGGGCGCCGGGATTCTTGCAGACATCAAAACCTTTGAACAAAATGCCGTATATGGACTAGCCATTGCAACCGCAAATACTTTGCAGACAGATCAACTATTTGTTGAACAAAGCTGGTCTGAGACCGGATTTCTAATCAGATCTATAAAAACACTGTCAGAACGCTTTGCTATCGCCGCTGTTAAAATAGGTATTCTGCCATCATTAGACGTATTAGAAGACCTGATCGCAGCTTTAGCGAACTACCTGCCTAATGCAGCAGTCGTATGGGATCCGGTATTCAGTGCCAGTGCCGGCGCGACATTTTTTCAGGATATAAAAGCTGGTTTGCCTGACGGGGAAAAGCAAAGATGGCGTGATGTACTGACGAAGATGAGGCTGATTACACCTAACCGGCCAGAGGCAGCTGCCTTAGCAGCTATGCTGATAGAGCCTGATATTATTGACGCAACAGCTGGAAATATTTTAAATGAAATGGATAATGCAACGGCCTGCAGTAATCAACTGGTAGCGTCGATGCGGGCACTTTCCATCCAAAGCGGGCTCTCCATTTTGCTTAAAGGCGGGCATCTTACTCAGCATAAGGGAACCGATTTGCTTATCATCTATTCAGACAGTAAGCACGCAGGCGCCGCAAAAAATCGGGTGAGGAAGAAGCCTTTGGTAAAACCGGTCCTCCATACCCTGGTGCCGCACATGGCGTCGAAAGGAGGCTTTGGTATAGCAGGTCAGGTGGACAATGAATGTGCAAAACATGGCTCTGGTTGTGTCTTGTCTTCGGCTATTATCGCCAGACTGGCGTATGGTGATAGCCTGCTTGCCGCATGCACTGCCGCTAAAATTTATACAACCGGATTTTTATATTCTAATACCACTTTACTTGGACATCATGCCAATAGAAAACTCGGCTACGCCCTTAACCCCCACATTTATTAACAATGAATCATTCAGATAAGATCAACGGCATAAAAAGCTCACCGCATTACCGGTGGCAGTATATTTCTCAAGGTGATACCCCCCGGGAGCATTTGCAAAACATAAAAATGGCACTGGCAGGCGGCGCCCACTGGGTGCAGCTGCGACTGAAAAATCAAACGACTTCTACAATTATTCAGGCAGGCAGAGAAGTCGCTCAATGCTGTGCTGACTACGAAGCTATTTTTATTTTGAATGATTATCCCGAACTGGTGTCACTTGTAGGTGCTGACGGGGTACATCTTGGTTTGCTGGATATGGCTGTACCCGAGGCAAAAGTGCTGCTAGGTCCGGACAAAATTATCGGGGGCACGGCTAATACCTATGAAGATGTTTTCAGAAGGGTCGAAGAAGGTTGCGATTATATTGGATTGGGTCCATTTCGTTACACGAGGACCAAGGAAAAGCTCAGCCCGATCCTTGGAATGAAGGGGTATGATTCAATTCTTTCGGCCCTAGAAAAAGATGAAAAATCCTGCCCTATCTATGCTATTGGCGGTATCCGACTGGAGGATATAAGCGCCTTGAAAGCGATAGGCGTTCACGGTATAGCAGTATCTGGTCTGATAACTAGGGCCTGTGCTGAGTCGACTTCAGTACCTAAAGAACCGGTCGGGCTTCGTGCGCAGGATGCAATGAAAAACAGGACACAAATGGAGGTGCCCGTCTTGCGCAATCTTATAGAACGAATAGCGCTCAATTTGCTATAAATGCTGTAGTATAATTATCAGGATTAATCATGTTTCGGGCAGATTTCAAAAAATTTTAAAATTATTTCAGCCGCTTTAAAAATGAGCGCCATTTAACAATTTCTTTCAATCAATTATATCATTATTTTATGGATCATCTAAAAATAGCAGACAAAGTTTTTAGTTCACGGCTTTTTATGGGAACGGGTAAATTTGGTCAGTTAACAACCATGCGGGCGGCCGTGGCGGCCGCCGGCTCCCAACTTGTTACCGTGGCTTTAAAACGGATGGAAAAACCAGAAGACACAGAAAGGGAGACAATGGCAGGAAGAGAAAATATTATTGACTACCTGCAAGGCCCGGATTTGCAAATACTTCCCAATACCTCCGGTGCAAGAAATGCCCGAGAGGCCGTTTTTGCTGCAGGGTTGGCAAGGGAAGCCTTGCAGACAAACTGGATTAAGCTGGAAGTGCATCCCGATCCAAAATATCTTATGCCGGATCCGGTAGAAACCCTGAAGGCGGCTGCTTTATTGGTAAAGGAAGGCTTTATTGTCCTGCCTTATATCCACGCAGATCCGGTATTATGTAAAAGGCTGGAAGAGATAGGAACGGCGGCTGTTATGCCGCTCGGAGCGCCGATCGGTAGTAATCTGGGCCTTCTTACAAAAGACTTTTTAAGGATAATTATAGCACAAGCCTCGGTACCGGTAATTGTTGATGCCGGTATTGGCAGGCCTTCAGATGCCGCCATGGCTATGGAGCTTGGAGCAGATGCGGTGCTCGTCAATACAGCGATTGCCACAGCCGGGGCCCCCGAACTAATGGCGACAGCCTTTAAACAGGCAGTTATTGCAGGCAGGTTGGCTTTTAAAGCCACTATTGCATCCATTCAGTTCCAAGGTTCAATTGCACCTATGCCGATACCATCCAGTCCGATGACTGCCTTCTTGGATGAAACTTATTAAGGCACGGCCTGTCGCTTGAAGTTAATAAGTTAAGTAGGCTTGCCGTATGATTGAATAATTGCATTGCGATGTCTAAGATAAATATAGCAGAAACTGCTAAACGAGATATTAATTAAAAAATGATATGATATGAATACGAGGATTAACAGCCAGGCAGAAGCGATAAATACAGCGGGAAGGGTAGAGAGAGGTTTGGGATTTGAGCTGGAAGCAGAGACAGACAAAAAGAATCACCCAAATTTTAAAAATGTCTTTGATCGGTACAACTGGGAGGTTGTCTCTTCTGAATTATATACAAAGACCGCAGCAGATGTGCTCCAGGCACTTAAAGCGGACCGGCGCGGGCTCAATGATTTTATGGCATTGATCTCGCCGGCGGCGGCGCCGTATCTAGAGCAGATGGCGCAGTTAGCCCATCAGCTGACCCTGCCCAGGTTTGGCAAAACGATACAAATGTATGCACCACTTTATCTAAGCAATGAATGCCAGAATATTTGCACCTATTGCGGATTTAGTCTGGATAATAAAATTCGGCGAAAAACTCTTTCTGCAGTAGAATTGGAAGCGGAAGTGGCTGTATTAAAAAACAGTGGTTTTGATCAGGTATTACTGGTAAGTGGTGAGGCAAACCATACGGTCAATCTGGATTATTTTGTCCGGGTCGTTAAACAGATCCGCAGCCGGTTCGCCAGTATTTCAATAGAAGTACAGCCCTTACAAGAACCCGAATACGAAGTATTGCATGCTGAGGGTGTTCATGCTGTATTAGTATATCAGGAGACTTATCACCGGGATGCCTATAAGCTTTATCATCCAAAGGGCAAGAAAGCCAATTTTGATTTTAGGTTGGATACGCCCGATCGGATCGGTCGGGCCGGCTTGCATAAAATGGGGCTGGGGGTATTACTCGGACTGGAAGACTGGCGTGTGGACAGTTTTTTTAATGCACTGCATCTGGATTATCTCAGGAAAACTTATTGGAAAACCAAATACACAGTGTCTTTCCCAAGGCTTCGACCGGCGGTGGGAACGGTGCCCCCTAACTTCCATATGGAAGACCGGGATTTATTGCAACTTATTTGCGCCTACAGGATCTGGGACTGCGACCTGGAGCTATCACTTTCTACGCGAGAAAAGGAGCATTTTAGAGATCATGCTATACCCTTGGGTATTACCAGTATGAGTGCCGGATCCAAAACCAATCCTGGAGGTTATAGTGTGGATCCCCAGTCCCTGGAGCAATTCGAAATCAGCGATGAGCGCTCCGCCGCCGAAATTTCCAAGGTGATTTTGAAGGCCGGCTATGCACCTGTCTGGAAAGACTGGGACAGCAGTTTTCGCGGGTAGGCTATGGGAATAGCGCTGGGTTTAGATATAGAAAAGGTTATAGAAGTGGATTTTGCTACTTTTACAAAATAGGGGAACCCGAAAACTTAAAAGATAATGGCACTTGAAAAACTAGATTTTATGCGGTACGGGCGCCAGATGCTAGTACCGGAAATAGGTCCTGAAGGACAACTGAAGATCAAATCGTCACGTGTGCTGGTCATTGGAATTGGCGGCTTAGGCTGTCCGGTGCTTCAATATCTCGCGGCCGCAGGTGTAGGATGTCTGGGCGCGATAGATTTTGATATTATTGAAATGCATAATCTGCATCGCCAGATTCTTTATCAGGAAGCTCAGATCGGCCAGCCCAAAGTTCAGGCAGCCCAAGCGGCTTTACATCAGCTCAATCCCCATATAAATTATGAATTTAAAGCAGTTAAACTGACCCCGGAAACTGCGCTTGATTTAATACAGGGATATGATCTTGTGATAGATGGAACGGATAATTTCGCCACAAGGTATTTGGTAAATGATACCTGTGTTGAATTGGAAATTCCACTTATTTATGGCAGTATCCTGAATTTTGAGGGGCAATTCAGCGTTTTTTGCCATGCAGGTTCAAAAAACCTGCGGGATATTTTCCCGGACCCGCCGCAGCCGGATTCAGTGCCAAACTGTGGCCAGAACGGTGTACTTGCAACCTTGCCGGGCATAATCGGTATGTTGATGGCCCAGGAAGCGCTTAAATTGTTAATGGGGCTGCCGGTCCTGCGAAATGAGATGGTACTGTTCAATACTTTGGACTGGAATTGGACAAAGTTGCGTTTTTAATATATCCGACCCCGGCGCTATTATCAAGAGGTAGCTGTTTTGGATCGTAAAAGGTAATTGCTGTAGCATATTTAGAAAACTGAAAGGCTATCTGCCAGTATTTTTTTGACCTCAATGTCCACTGACCAGGCAAAATTCTTACCTTCGCCCACTATGCAGAAAGAAATTGTTTTAAGCGGTATACGGCCTACAGGATACCTCCATTTAGGGAACTATTTTGGTGCAATGCGTAATTATGTACGCATGCAGGAAGACTATGACTGTTATTTCTTCGTGGCTGACTGGCATAGCCTGACCACGCATCCTGATACACATGAACTGCAATCAAGTGTCCGGCGGGTCATTGCTGAAAATATTGCCTGCGGGCTTGACCCGGAGAAAGCTGCAATCTATGTGCAAAGTGATGTTCCCGAAATTGCTGAACTTTATTTATACCTTAACATGCTGGCCTATAAAGGGGAGCTGGAAAAAGTGCCCACTTTTAAGGATAAGGTTCGTCAGAGTCCTGATAATGTCAATGCAGGTTTACTCACCTATCCAGTGCTTATGGCGGCAGATATACTGGTGCACCGGGCCGTCAAAGTGCCGGTAGGAAAGGATCAGGAACAACACCTCGAAATGGCCCGTAATTTTGGCGAGCGTTTTAATCATCGTTATGGTGAAGTATTCCCGATGCCCAAAGCATTTAATTTCAATGCAGATCTGATTAAAATTATGAGCCTGGACGGTAAAGGGAAAATGAGTAAAAGTGAAAATCAACTGGCCACCATATTTCTGTCTGATGACGATGAATTGATCCGCAGAAAGATTAAAAAAGCACAGACAGACGCTGGTCCTTCTTCCCCGAATGCAGAAAAACCGGATTATATCCAGAACCTGTTTACGCTCGCAACGCTGGTCAGTCAGCCGGATGTTGTAGCCAGTTTCGAAAAGGATTACAATGATTGTAATATCCGTTACGGCGATTTTAAAAAACAACTGGCAGAGGATATGGCTGCCTTCGTTGCGCCTATCCGTGAAAAGGCACTGGCCATTCAAAATGACCGGGCTTATTTAGATAGAATTATGCGCACGGGTGCTGCAAAAGCCAGAGAGAGTGCCGGCCGTACACTGAAAATAGTTCGGGAATCTATGGGTATAAATTATTAAATTAGCAGTCGGCATAAATAAGAGGAAAGACAAATAAAAATTCTAAAAAACGAATGGCCCCTAAAATTTAATTTAACCTTATGGCAAAAGCAGCGAAACAAAAACCCAAACATATCGCGATTGCAGGCAATATCGGTGCAGGCAAAACTACCCTGACAGAATTGCTGAGCAAGCACTATAAGTGGATACCTCAGTTTGAGGATGTGGATCATAATCCTTATCTGACAGATTTTTATGAGGATATGTCCCGTTGGAGTTTTGAGCTGCAGATTTATTTTTTAAATAGCCGGTTAAAGCAATTATTAGATATACAGAACGGGACAGAAACGGTGATTCAGGATCGTACGATCTATGAAGATGCCGACATCTTTGCACCCAACCTGCATGACATGAGCCTGATGAGTACCCGGGATTTCAATAATTACTATAATTTTTTTGAGACCCTCAAAAGAATGGTCAAACCTCCTGATTTACTGATTTTTCTTAAGGCATCTGTACCCGCACTTGTCGCCCAGATCCAGAAGCGGGGTCGGGAGTATGAAGATAACATCCGGCTCGATTACCTTAAAAAACTCAACCAGTTGTATGACAAATGGATTGAAGGGTATAAAGAAGGGCCTTTGCTGGTTATAGATGTGGATCATGTTAATTTTGCAGATAATGAGGAACATCTGGGGCAGATTATCAATAAAATTGACAGTCTGCTTTATGGACTGTTCTAAGGATTACTAAATATCAATGTATATTTGCCTCATGAACCCTTCCATTAGTTTTATTACAATCGGTGTGCGGGACCTGGAGAAAATGGCCCGATTCTATCAAAAGGTATTGGGCCTGGAGATGGAGAAAGAGCAGGAGGGCGTTGCCTTTTTTAAAATGAACGCCGGGTTGACCTTTGCTCTGTTTAAAGAGCAGGATCTTGCAGAGGATATTGGCCTTGGCAGTGAGGGCTGGTCTGATCAGAATGCTTATAAAAATATGACACTTGCCTTCAATTTTGATTCTAAAGAGGCTGTAGACCTTTACTTTGAGCAGTTGATTGCAAAAGGAGTGACGATACAGCGTATGCCGGAGCCGGTTTTCTGGGGCGGTTATCGCGGTTACTTTGCAGATCCGGAGGACAATTACTGGGAGGTGGCTTATAACCCTTTTCTATAACCATAATCTGCCTTTAACCTAGCATGAAACTTCATTACTATCCCTTAATTACCAAATTTAAAGACCCTTTTACAATTTCTGGCGGACGGACAAAATCGGAACAGTCGACCCTTATTGTATCGCTTTCTCTCGGTAATTATACAGGCTGGGGCGAAGCCCCGGCCATCAGTTATTACGACATCAGCGTCGAACAGATGGTTGCCGATCTTAAGGACAAAAAAATGTTTGTTGAGAAATTTGCCCTCACTGAGCCTGAACGTTATTGGCACTACCTTCACCATCTATTCCCCAAAGACCCATTTCTGGTCTGTGCTTTAGACATGGCCTGCTGGGACTTATTTGGCCAGTTAAAAGGCCGGCCACTCTACCAGTTATGGGAAACGACCTGGATCGAAAATGGCCCGCTTACAGATTATACCATTGGACTGGACGCCGTGGATAATATGATCCGGAAAATAAAAGCAACTCCCTGGCCTATATACAAAATTAAATTAGGTTCCCCTGATGATATCGGTAATATTAAAGCCCTTAGAGCGGTAACGGATGCTCCGTTCAGGGTAGATGTCAATGGTGGCTGGACTTTAGCTGAAGCACTGGAGAAAATTCCGCAGTTGAAAAAGCTGGGCGTTACCTTCATTGAGCAACCGCTGCCACGCGCGCAGCAGCCATCCGACTGGACAGATATGAAAACCTTATATGAAGCATCGACCCTGCCCCTGATCGCAGATGAAAGCTGTGTCTTTGAGTTAGATGTCGAGAAATGCAAGGGATATTTTCATGGCATTAATATCAAACTCACTAAATGCAGTGGGCCGACACCAGCGCTGCGCATGATTCGCCAGGCGCGGGATTTAGGTTTAACGGTAATGATGGGTTCAATGAATGAGACCGCTATTGGTTCAGCTGCCATAGCCCATTTTTTGCCTCAGTTAGATGAGGTGGATATGGATGGTATATTATTGCTGGAACGTCCTGGTGCGACCGGTCTGAGCATTGAAAAAGGGGTGGTCTCTGTCTCTGGTGCACCTGGCCTTGGCATTCGACCTGACTTTTCCTTGCCCGATCAGCAGTATTCAGGCTGAT
>DATJDF010000444.1:0-3053 GCA_035497555.1 Arachidicoccus sp.
TAGATTCAATGTGCCCTCGGGCCTGAACGCTGACATGCAGCACCAATAAAAATACAATGGCCGCATTGGCCTTTAGGATGTATTTTTTTTGCGCTTTTAGTCTAATATTCATACCAAATTGAAGCCTGTTTATTGACACTGCAATAATAACTTAAAAGTCAATAGCATTGTCAGAAAAATAGAGAAACTGGTTATTTTAATAATTAAGGAGGGTACAAATGTAGTGCTTATGCAGCAATTGAAAAATCTGCCTTCTTCAATTATAACATATTTTATTTCGAAAAAAGATGGGATTAAAAAAATATCAGGTTATTATTGCAAACAAAACGCTTTGGGCGTAAATCTATAGTCGATGAAAGGGAATATTTGGACTGTTTTTTTTACATTATTTGTAGCTATCTGTTCTTCCATGCCGGTGATGGCCCAAAATTCTACGTTGAGAACTATTATCGTGGATCCTGGTCATGGCCTGCCGGATCCGGGTGCAAAAGGAAATTATAGTAATGAGTCGGATATTGTTTTGGCCGTTGCCAAAAAACTTGTAGATAAATTGCGGGATTCATTACCAGGGGTTCGGGTACTTATGACCAGAACCGATCGAAATTTGCCTGGTAACCTGAGAGATGCCAGTGATGCCAACCGTTGGCGGGCGAAATTTGCCAATGCCAACCACGGAGACCTGTTTATCTGCATCCATGTAAATGATGCACCCTCAGTGCATCATAAAGAAGTTGTGGGCTATAGGACGCACGTCTATTATACGGGGAAGGGCAGTAGACGAAGAAAACATACCCGAAGGACACCACGCTATCGTTACTGGACTACACCGAGTTCGGCTGAAGGAACAGAAACTTACGTATGGGCCGTCAATAAGAACGACTCTAAACAGGATTTTGTGCAGAAAAACGGGGATACCGAAGAACTTTATGGAGAAAAAGGGGATACCACTCAATTGATGTATAGTTCAACGGAAGAAAAGATTCTGGCCTCTCTGCGTACCAAGAAGTATTTTTCAAGGAGTTTGTTGCTGGCTAATTTGATTGAGAATCAGTACATAAGGCAAGGGCGATCCAGCCGGGGGGTGAAACAGCGTAATGAAGTGGGCATTTGGGTACTACAGGCGACAGCGATGCCCAGTATTCTGACAGAAATAGGATTTCTGACGAATAGAGAAAATGAAGATTATATGAATAGTCAATCGGGGCAGGATCAGATTTCTTCGGCCATATTTAATGCTGTAGTACAATATAAGACCCAGCTCGATGCCGGCAGGGTCCATTGACCTGTCCGGAATAAACTAATTTGATTGGCTTTAACAGCTAATTCCTACATTAATTTTTTCCCATGGATAGAATTAATTAGCTATTTTTAAGCTTAACAAGTTAAGATTCAAAGGCTAATTTTTTTATCTTTGCAGGGTGGCTTCCAGGCAGTTCGCTCAAGGTGAAGGAAACTCCCAGGCGAAACAAGAAATTAAAATTAAAAAACCAGGTATGAAAATATCTAACGAGACGAAAATAGGGGCTTTGACGATTGTAGCTATAGTTATGCTTTTTCTTGGGTTCAATTTTTTAAAAGGGAAAAGCATTTTTAAAAACGGATTTTACTTATATGCAAAATTCCCCGAGTCCAATGGACTGGTTGCCTCCAATGTGGTCACCATAAATGGGTTTCAAGCGGGTACGGTTTCAAAAATCACGGCAACAAAAGATCTGAAAGAAATTGATGTGGAGGTTAAACTGAACCAGGATTATGATATACCTGTAAATTCTACCGCCAACATTGCCAGTAATCCGCTCGGTGCTTCCAGTCTGGAAATAACCCTTGGGAATAATAAAGCCTTCATGAAAACAAATGATACTTTGTTGACGGTGATGACTCCTGGTATATTAGGGCAGATGGGCAGGCAGATCCGGCCCTTGGCAGAAACTGCCAAATCTACCCTGCAACACATTGATACTGTGATGCAGAATATCAATCATGTACTGGATTCCACCTCGCAAATAAATATCCAGGCCATGGTGGCCAATCTGACGATGGTCACAAAAAATTTGACACAAACGACCGCTTTGCTAAATAAGGCATTGGATTTGCAGACAGGAGCATTTGCAGGGACTGTAAGCAATATTAACAGCTTTACAGAGAATCTGGCAAAAAATAACGTAAAAGTGGACAGCGTCATGACGAATCTGACCAAAGCGACCAGGAATTTCTCTGAAGTGGACATTTCTGGAGCGGTAAATCAGCTAAAAGCTTCTGCTACAGATCTGAGTTTAATTTTAAAAAGACTGAATTCGACAGATGGTTCGCTAGGCGCAATGATTAACGATAAAGAATTGTATAATAATTTTAACCGCACAGCAAGAAGTTTGCAGATATTATTGGATGACCTTCGGGTGCATCCGAAAAGATATGTAAACATTTCTGTATTTGGCAGAAAGGATAAAGGCAATTACTTAGAAAAGCCATTGCCACAGGATACAACAAAGCCTGATGCATCCCGGAAATAAAAAATGAAGATTAAAGCAACTAAAAGAGGTTTCAACATCCTTAATTTGGTTCTGTTCCTGTCCATTCTGTGGAGCAGCACTGCCATCTCGCAGGTAAGTCCGCGTGCGGCGGGTGACTCCACCGGAAGGCCGGGGGATGTACATATTATTCATGCCGACAGACTTGGGTTTAAAAAAATGACAGACTCCTCGCAAATTCGTTTTGCCAGCGGGAAAGTCGAAATCCGCCAGAATACAACTTTATTTTATTGTGATAGTGTCGCCATAAATTCGGTCACCCGGATTATGGAGGCATTTGGTCATGTCCATATTAATGATAATGACAGTATCAATATATTTTCAGATTTTATGCGCTATCGGGGGCAGGAGCGTACTGCCTATTTAAAAAATAATGTCCGGCTAACAGATGGCAAAGGAACGCTTACAACCTCTGAACTGGATTACGATCTGAATACAAAAATTGCCGTTTATGGAAAGCAGGGCAAACTAGTGAGTGGTAAATCTGTATTAACCAGCCAGGCAGGGACTTATTATGGAGATACA
>DATJDF010000445.1:0-4008 GCA_035497555.1 Arachidicoccus sp.
AAACCCGGTGATACCCTGGAAAACGTAAACTGGGCATATTCCTTTTTTGAAGCATTTGGAGAAGCAGGTAATGCTACAGGCGCTTACGTGAATTACATTGATCCCTTACTACACGATTGGCAGACGAAGTATTATGGAGATAATTACAAAAGACTGGTAGACATCAAGAAAAAGATAGACCCCAATAATTACTTCACTTTTCAACAAAGCGTTGGCTCCCTATTCAATCCACCTCAAGAATTAACAGATCTGAGCCCGCTGAACCGGACACAAATTATCCCAAATGCATGAGTATACCATGTATGAGGATAAGATTAAATCAAAAAAAGAATCATTTATGGACCCCCAATATATTATCGACAAACTGAAATTACAGCCCAATACACTGGAAGGCGGTTATTATGCAGATACATATACATCTACAATAGAGATTCCCAATAAGGATTTGCCGGGATTTACGCCAGTCAATGGAGATCACTCCATCTGCAGTGCTATCTATTATTTTCTGGACGGGAATGATTTCTCTGCCATGCATAAGGTAACCGGGGATATGCTTTACCATTTTTATAGCGGCGATCCCGTAGAAATGTTACTACTATACCCGGAAGGTTTTCTCAAACAGTCGGAGGTTTGTGTCTTTAGCAATGACATGACCTTCTGTGACAACCCCATGAAACTGATACCAGGTGGAACCTGGCTGGGCTCACGAATAATATCCGGAAGCAATTATGCATTAATGGGTGTCACCATGTCGCCCGGATTTGACCCAGCCGATTACAGCATCGGTAAGCGTGAGGAACTTATCAAACAATACCCGCAACAAAAGGACCTCATAATCCGACTGACACGTAGTTAGTAGATGCTGGTTGGGAGAATTAGATTAAAATACTATGAAAGGAGTTGGATACAGACCTCAAACTCCGAATGATTGCTGGTGGCATCAAAGATATAATACACAGCCTTGGGTTCAAAAAAACAAAACCGAATAAATCAATCATAAAAACAATATTCTATGCTTAGAAGAAAAAAAGAAAGTTTGGAAAAGGGGAGTCAATTACTTAAGACTTCGGTCGAGGGTCCGAAGGGAATTTTAGAAGAAATGATGTCCGGATACTCGAAGCTTACAATCGATGATCCACTTATACCTTTCAAGGAAAAAAACCTGGATGAGATCGCAAATGATGTTGATTATGGCATTTTAAAAGTCCTTGACGGCACCTGGGTAAGCTATAACGCTGATTATAATAGCAATATTGAAAGGAAATTAAATGGTAGCGGTATACATACGACTGTTATGCCTTCGCCTGGTACCAATTCTGGAACTATTCCCGGTAAATTCAGCTTTGGTTGTGAAGAATACATTGAAAAGTTAACATTTTCCCTGGTTCCCGGTGGTGTTCGTAATCGTGGCGGAGCTAATGAACTATTTTGTGGTGCCGTTAAGTACGATCAAACCATTAAAAGTGTCAATAAAGCCGCGGGGCAAGTCGCTCTAAAATATACCTCCATTCATGAGGAGAATGGCATGTATTTATGGCTTAGTGATGTCTACAATCACGCAGCTACCAGAGAGTCAATTGAAAGAGACCGCGGCATTCACGCTTTTTCCGAACAAGACTTTAAAGATTATGGTTATAAGGGAGAATACAGGAACGAGCCTTTGGTTCAGGTTTCCGCCGATGAAAGTAATAAACAGTACATACTTTTAAGTGAATTAAAGGAAGGACAGGAATACTTTGAAATCGTACCTGCCAAAGAACTAAAGCCGGGGGCGGGTAATGAAGGTCCGTACTTTATTCCAGACTATTCCATTTCAAGAAGTGGTGTTATCCCTCATGGCAGTGCCGTTACTTTATTAGGAGACATTGAGCCAAAAAATTCCAGCTATTTGATTAATGGCTCACCGGAATTCCCAAAAGGTAATGCTGCCTGGAATTATGAATTCCTTTCTATTTCTCCGACGATGGGTGGGGCAGGCGCAAGCGAAGCCAATCCAATCAATCTTGATCAACCGGCACCAGCCTGGGTACATGAAAAACTTAACGATCAAAACGATCCCGGCGAAAATAAGATCTATACACAACGAATACTTGCTCATGATTTGTACCCTTATTCTGTACGACCTGATTTACGGCTAAGAGATACACTAAGCGGGCAAAATGTTAGCAACTATGTCTTAATTCAAATGTCATCAAAAAACAAGACGGGAGCACAAGGAGGGATTATAAATGTTCCTTTTGTTACTCGTTTTATTCCTAACGTTGAAGTGAACATGCGCATGTGGATAGAAACAGTAATTGAAGAGGGAAAGGAAATTCTTCAGTTACAGTACGAACAAACTATTTTGTTCGAATTTGCTTTTGGGGATAGCGGCGGTACCACAAGCTGGCCACACATACAGGTTAATACACTTCGCAAGCTAGAGGATATCCCAGCAGATCAGAGACGTATAATAGAAGAGCAATTCTTCGATTGCAGAAAACCAGATGAAGGTGGCGCTCAAGGAACATCAAACCCCGTTTCAGGCTGTCCTTATCATAAAGATTAAAATTATTTAAAAAGAAGGATCAAATTGCTGAAGGACAGGAAATCTCCTTCATTTATAATTTGCCTTAACGAACGATCAGGTAGAAAATAGTTTTACTTGATCGTTTTTTCATTGACCAACCTTTATATTGCCGTCCAATGACCAATTTCCAGCTCAAAATGAGTTGATTTTTTCAAGACTGGGGTTAAGTAAAATTAATGAATGTCAGTCCATATTTTGGACTTATTAGATCAGTTTAAGGAGCCTTTTTTAGTTCACTTTAAAATTGCCATTGCCCTCTTCATTTCCGTATTTTCTGTTCCAATGGAAGACACTCGTCCATCCATGAACGTTCTAGAGTTGAAATTATGCAAACTCAGACTGTTTACACAACAATTTCTTTTAATAAACCGCCGGTTTCTTGTTGCAATTTTAAAATATCCGAAGCAATAACTTGTAAAGGGAAAAAGCTTCGTATTGGTAATAAATAATTATAAAAGGGTGGCTCCATATTCTAATATTAATTTGCCCTTTTCATACCACACTTCGGGAGCAAAGGAGATAATCATTGATCAGATCCCAATTTTTCTTCCCCTTACATATTAGCATGTTTACAAAATATTAATTGATAATCAATTACTTAGAATCGAACACCTCGTTTACTGCTCTTTTTCGCCTTCAATTACCCTTTATTCCCCTTTTCAAGAACATAGCGAGTACCCCCGTCCGGTTGATCCAACCTTAACGATAAGTTTCTTTTCCAGTAAGATGCAGTGCGCTTTAAAACCCTAAATTCTTCCCGCTATTTCATATTTGTTATATTCCCTTTCTTTTTTATAGCAGAAGTACTTTAATATGGTGGCCATCAAGGCCCATGCCCTTTAAATAATCTTCAGTATAAATATCTTTAAGAAACGTTTCACCATTCCTATATGATATTCCTCTATTATAGGTTCTGGTATGCCATAATTCCTACATTCATCTATCACAATTTCAATTCCACGACCCCAAGATTCACTATATCCTGCCATAAAAAATACATTCGCAATTAATCTGTTTCCCCGATAAGAACTATGAGGCAGTTTAAGTTAAATATTTGACACCCAGTGTTCCGATTACCTTATCCGCCATAACCAATAAATTACCTTCTATCACATCCTGATGCAATAGATCACTTTGTGATTTACCAAATCGGCCTATCCTATATTCAGCCATAATTGAAAAATACTGTGGGCACTTGCCAAAAGCAACAAGGCTGCCACTAAAAGTTCACCTCGATCGTTCACCAGCTCCAGATTCTTCAGAATTGTCCAAGTGTCAGCTCTAGATGCACTTTCAGAAATTCGCTGTTTTCGTATGGACTGTTTTACGAAAGACTGAATAGCTGCCTCATCGATATCATCCAGAGTCGCGTTTGGTAATGGCATTTCTTCCACAGTAAGGTTCCGTTTTTCATGATAAACTCATAAAGCGCTTCCCCC
>DATJDF010000446.1:0-2219 GCA_035497555.1 Arachidicoccus sp.
TTATTATTAAAATTAAAAAAGGAGGTAAATACCTATGATGATGCCTTTGATGCCGCACACCATGATTAAATAATACCTGGTCGTTACAGGGCAGAAGGCCAAAGAAAAAATAAGCTTACTTCAAAGCAGTCCTATTACTAATCCAAACTTGTAAAAATGAAACAATTCTTACCTGCAGACAGGTTTAAAAACCGGTCTGCCCGCTGGCAGCCCTATCCCTTGCTGGCAATTTTCTTCTGTTTTTTTTGTCTGAATGCCCAGCCGGCTGAAGCGCGCGGGACGCCGCCTACCGTCTCTATTGAAGCAAATTCAATTTCGTTAACCCAGCTCTTCACCAGCATACATAAGCAAACCGGTTTCAAAATCATTTTGGCGGAGTCAGCCACCACCAAAACCACTTACCTCCATCATATTCATTACACAAAAGCACCTATAAATGAAGTCCTGTCCGCCCAATTAGGAGCGGGTAATTATGCATTAAATCTCGTTGAGAAAACGATTACAGTTTCCGCTATCAAAGGCGAAGGCCAGTTGGACCTGCCGTCTTATTCACTGCAGCAGGCCTCAGTACATGGCGTCGTAACCGACACCACCGGCAAGCCTATCTTCGGTGTATCTGTCCAAATTAAAGGTACACAGACAGGCACCACCACAGACGAGAATGGCAAATATGAGATCGCAGCTAAAGATGGCGATCTTCTAGTCTTCCGTTATGTCGGTTTTGTCGAAAAAGAACAGAAAGTAACAAATGGTACCATCAATGTCCAGTTGGTTCCGGAGGAAACAAGCCTGGACGACGTTATTATGATTGGTTACGGTACCCAGAAGAAAAGGGACCTGACAGGTGCCATTTCTACAGTAAATACCGAACAGCTTAAAAATGAAAACCCGGGTTCTGTTCAGGACATCATGCGTTCTAATGTACCGGGACTGAGTGTGCCTTTCAGTGTGTCCGCGAAGCCAAGTGGCGAATTCCAGATCCGAGGGAAAAATACGTTAACCGCCTCTTCAACACCCCTGATTGTTTTGGATGGCGTCATCTACTATGGAGCCATAAGTGATATCAATCCGGAAGACATCGCTACTGTTGACGTATTAAAGGATGCAAGCTCTGTTGCTGTTTACGGTGCTAAGGCGGCCGAAGGGGTCATTGCCATTACGACTAAAAAAGGTAAGACAGGCAAACCAACCGTTACCTTCAATGCTAATTATGGCAAAGCGACACCGGAAAACAATCAGCGCCCCTACAGTGTAACCGATTATATTGAGTTCCGCAGAAATGTCCGTCTGAGTCAGAATGCCAAAACAGCAAAACCGTCTCAATATGATGATCCCCGTAATTTGCCTGCTAATATATCTGTGGAGGACTGGTTGGCCTATGACGGGTCAAAAGGTGACCCGGTTCAGATATGGTTACAACGCCTGAACATGAATGAAGTTGAAATTGCCAATTATAAAGCGGGCAGAAGTGTCAACTGGTATGATATGATTATCGGTTCGGGTAACCAACAAAATTATACGGCCAGCCTGTCCGGGAAAACCGACAGGGTTTCCTATTATTGGTCTGCCGGCTACCAGGATAACCAGGGGCTTGTGATGGGCGATGATTATTCTATTGTGCGCAGCCGGTTAAATCTGGATGCAAAGGTCACTGATTTTTTCACTGTTGGTATGAACATCGGTTTTGCGGCGCGCGATGAAGGGGGCGTATCTGCCGACTGGAACAAGGCGATCACGAATTCACCATTAGGGTCGATCTATACGGATGACTCTTCCCGGCTCCGCTATAGCCCAAATGACCAGCAAGGCCTTAGTCAAACCGAGAATCCACTAGGCGCACCAACCTATACGGATCGCATGAAGAAGTATTACACGCTGAACGCTAATTTTTATGCAAAGGTCAAATTGCCGTTTGGGATTCAATACCAGGTGAATTTCACACCACAATATGAATGGTATCAATATGGCAATCATCAGTCTTCAGAATTTATCGGTTCGGGCTGGGACCTGCAAGGGGGCATCGCTAACAGGAGAACCTCGACTACCTACCAATGGAATATTGATAACCTGCTGACCTGGAATAATACCTATGGTGACCACCATTTTGAGGTCACCCTGCTCCAGAATGCGGAAAAATACCAATACTGGAGGGATTCAATTTATAATGCCGGTTTTGACCCCAGCGATATACTGGGCTACCACAATATTGGCGCCGGCAC
>DATJDF010000447.1:0-8210 GCA_035497555.1 Arachidicoccus sp.
AGTGAAAAAAGTATGCTGGATGAGGTAGTCGTTATTGGTTACGGTAAACAGTCAAGAGAGACTGTGACGGGTGCCATTTCCAAAATCAGCGAAAAGGAGTTTGACCATGCACCCGCGGCCAATCCGCTGGTTCAGTTACAGGGGAAAGTCCCGGGCCTATCCTTACAGATCTCGGATGGCCAACCCGGTGCCAATCCGCAAATATTTATCCGGGGCGGTAGTTCTACATCTGCTGAAGGTGATGCACCACTTTTTATCGTGGACGGTTTTGTGGGCGCCATCCGCAATATGAGTGACCTGAACCCGGATGATATTGAGTCCGTTCAGGTGCTTAAAGATGCTGCGTCTATGGCCATCTATGGTGCCCGGGCTGCAAATGGTATTATTATAGTCAAGACCAAATCCGGCAAATTGGGCAGTCCTAAAATTAGCTTCAAGGTAACTTCAGGGGTAGAACAAATGGCCAAAAAGTATGATTTTGTCAGTGCAGCTGATTATATCCGTGTCAGCCGCGAAAATATTAACCTCTACAGTACACCTGCCAATAAATTAAAGTATTTAGAAGGCGGTACTTACGGCATGTCAACTGGTAATCCGCGTAATACCCGCAATACACTGGAGTTCCTGGATGTCTATTTATTGAATTACGGTCAGAAGTATGTGGATTACCTTTTGAACCAGGCTGGTTGGGAGACCATGACCGATCCGGTTACCGGTCGGCAACTGATCTTCAAATCCACCGATTTCCAGGACGTGACCTTTCAGACCGGACTCAAAAAAGAATATGATTTTAGCGTCAGTGGAGGTTCCGACAGGTTCAATTACTACTTAGGTATGGGCTATATCAATCAGGATGGTATTCTTTACGGTAGCTGGTATAAAAACTATACAGTGGATTTGAAGGTGAACTATAAACTGAATGACTGGGTAAGTTTTAACACACAGGTCGGCTATATACATCGCAATAGTGACGGTGCCAGCAGTTACAACAACACATTAAGCCGTTCGGTCACTATGCCTTTCACTGAAAGACTTTATTACGAAGACGGTACACCGGCGCCCGGAGAAATCAATGCGAGTTTCAGAAGCCGCTTACATGAAGTATATTATAAGGACCAGTATAGTGACAACAATGTATACAGAACCAATTTACAGATTGGTGCAGAAATGAAACTGATTCCGGGGTTGACCTTTTCTCCGACAATGTATTATTATTCGGGAACCAGTGACCAGAACCGGTTTGAAGCGTATAATGAAATTAATAAAAACAGAAATGCATCGGCCAACCGGGAAATGATTAAAAATCTACAGCTGGATGGACTGCTGAATTATACCAAGTCAATCGGTCAGCACAATATAGCTGCGATTTTAGGGACAAGTTATTTGGACCAGCATACAAATTCAATGAGTGGCTCAGGGTATGGCGCTCCGACAGATAATATTCCAACACTCAATGCGTCTAATCCGGAAACACAACGCGTTTCTACCGAGATGAGTGAAGACAATATGATGAGTTATTTTGGACGTATCAATTACAATTATGCATTAAAGTATATCCTTTCTGCGTCTCTGCGTTCTGATGGATCCTCCAAATTCTCAACCGAGCATAAATGGGGGTTGTTTCCCGGATTTTCTGCGGGTTGGAATGTCAATAAGGAAAAATTCTGGAAGGAGTTGGCACCGGCATTTTTTACACAACTAAAAATCAGAGGCAGCTGGGGAGAAACAGGTAATAATGAATTAAGTATCGGTAATTCTCAGGGGGCCTATTCAACAGGGGAAGCTTATACCTATCAGGGGCAGGCCGGTATTCTTAATACTGCCGTGGCGAACAGGACACTCAGATGGGAAACCACCACGTCCTCCGATTTAGGTTTAGACATGGGCTTCTTTGATAACCGTGTAAGTCTGATGGTGGACTACTACTCTAAAGTAACTTCAGACAGGCTATATGACAAGCCGCTGGATTATTCAACCGGGTTCAGTAGCATTAAAAGCAATTTTGGATCGATCAGAAGCAGGGGGGTAGAGTTTGAGCTGTCTGCAGATATCTTCCGGGGTAAAAACTTCCAGTGGAACACTTCCTTTAATCTGGCCTATAACAAATCCATTGTGCTTGATCTGCCAGAAAATGGTCAGGATAAAAACCGTTCCGGTGGTAATATAATTTTTGATCCGGTGCAGCAAAAAGATATTTGGGTCGGTGGCTTTGCGCAGGGAGAAAAATATGGCGGACGTTGGGCCTATCATATGATAGGTGTCTATTCAACGGATGCGGATGCTTTGAATGCACCCTATGATGTCTTTGCAAATGGCCGACAGAAAAAAGGTGGTGATGCTATTTGGGAGGACGTTAATGGCGATAATATTATAGACAATAAAGACATGGTTTTTATGGGTTATATCCGCCCGGATATAACCGGAGGCATGGTTAATTCCTTTACATATAAAGGATTCAATCTTCGATTTGTGATGGACTACGCACTGGGCTTTGTGATCGACAACGGATTTAGGGCAAAAGCCAATGGTAGTTCACGGAACAATAATATGGCACTAACAGATATTTTAGGACCGGATATTTGGAAAAAGCCCGGTGATATAGCGACCATTCCACGCTATACCGTTGAAAGTGACTGGGATTTTGGTTACCGCAATCACGTCAGGGATGCACAGGGCATCGGCAACAGTGGCAGCAATCCAAGTAACAATTCACTCTACTATAAAAAAGGTGATTATCTCGCCTTCAGGGAAGTTTCCATTAGTTACGACTGGACGGCAAAATTCTTAAAAAAGATTGCGATTCGCCAGCTTCAAATCTTTGGTGGGGTATATAATTTAGGTTATCTGACCGGTTATGACGGGTTAACGCCCGAGGTATTTACAGGTAATGATCCAGGTCTTTACCCAAGACCCAGAGAATATAATTTTGGTGTTAAAATTATTTTCTAATCCATAGAAAATTCACCCCAAATCTTAATGCTAAAATTCCAGATCAGGAAATTGAATTAATGAATTGAAAAATTTAAATTCTTATGAAACAGCAACAAATAGAGATGAGTAATCGCTCTTTTCAGATAACAAAAATTAATTTTCAGGCAAAGAAGGATTTCACTGCATTTCGCTTTATAATAGTTTCCAGCCTGGTCAGCTGTATACTCATGCTCGGATCTTGCACGAGGACACTCGATATTGCGCCGATATCTTCCATTACCAGCGCGAATTACTGGAAAACTGAAGGAGACGTCATTGGATACATGACAGGTATCTATGCCAAATTCAGGGTGACGATGAATACGACCTATTATCTAGAAGACAGAGGTGACAGTTTTGATCCGGGCTTACACCAGGGCATGTCCACTGCCTGGGCCCAGAATCTGACAGAGAACTCGGCGCCCAACTGGGTCAATTTCTATAATTTGATTCATCACTGTAATTTGTTGATAAAATATGCGACACCCATGAAATTCAGTGATCCGACGACCAAAAACAGGGTGCTGGCCGAAGCCTATTTTATCCGTGCTTATACTTATTTTTATTTGGTACGGGTATGGGGGGATGTGCCACTTGTGCTGGAACCAACTGAAAGTGATGATCAGCCCTTACTACCTAGAACCGGCGCCGTAGATATTATGAAACAGATTCAGTTTGATATCGATAAGGCCCTTAGTTTATTTCCGGAAGCAGGCTACGTCAATAAAAGCCGCGCCTCTGCACCTGCCTGTTATGCACTCAAGGCAGATGCTTTACTCTGGAAAGCAAAAGTATTGAAAGGCAGCCAGGAAGACCTTACCGAGGCAATCGCTGCACTGGATAAAGTGATTCCTACCGTTTCGCTGTTACCGGATTTTAATAAGATCTATGCGACGGATAATCGTAATAACGCCGAGGTGGTGCTGTCCATTTATTTCCAAAAAGACGAATACAGTCCAAGCTATGGATATTACCTTAAACCGAATGGATCACTGGTCAATGATGCCATCAATAAGGCCGATATTCCTTATGCAGAATCTGCAGCCCGGAGCCAGTATGCTCCCAGTGCACACCTGGAGGCTGCATTTGATGAAAATGCAGATGATGTAAGGAAGGCGGGATCTATTATAAAAGGTGTCAGAAGTGACGGCTCTCTGGTAGGGGTTTTTGATAATAAGCTGAAAGGAACAATGTACCCGGATGGGCGCATATTTGACTGCGATATTATTATCTACCGCCTGGGTGGCCTGCTGTTGCTAAAAGCGGAAGCCCTTGCTGCGCTTAATAAAACATCAGAGGCGATTACAGCACTAAATAAAGTCCGTAACCGGGCGGGCACGGGTGACTATTTGGGCGCTACGGACAAACTGGCAGTGGAAAAAGAAATTCTGGCTGAACGTTTTCGTGAACTGTACGCAGAACTTAAACGCTGGCCGGATCTGGTACGTTTTCACAAGGAAGGGGTGATTAATCTGTATAATATGGTACCGCAATTAGCGGGTAAATCTGTTCCGCTGTTCTTTCCTATCAGCCTTGCGATGCATAGTCTAAATCCAAATTTGCAACAGACAGAAGGCTACCCTGCATTTTAATGAGGATTTTTTGTCAGGCAGGCAGCCACAATAATAAAAATAAATAAAAATTCATCGAATGAAAAAGCATACATCTTTAGGGTTAATGCTCCTTATGATCATATTGAGCTGGAGTTGCGAACGCGGGGTAGAGGGACCGCCGCCACCGCCGCCGCTGGAGACGGGTAACCAAGTGCTCACCAGTGAATCGCAGGCTGATATTTATAAACTGGGAACAGAAGGCTATAGCTGCTTCAGGATCCCAGCCATTATAAAGACGAAAAAAGGGACCTTACTCGCTTTTGCAGAAGCGCGTAAAAATAACTGCGCCGATAACGGAAACATTGATCTGGTCGTCAAAAGATCAACAGATGGGGGGAAAACCTGGGGGCCACTTACCATGATCTGGGATGATGGCAACAATACCTGCGGCAACCCGGTACCTGTGGTCGATCAAAGTACCGGAGAAATAATACTGGTTATGTCCTGGAACCGGGGCTCAGATAATATAGGAGATATTAATAACGGTACCGGACTGCCCAGAAAAGCTTTTCTCACCAGTTCGGGTGATGACGGTATGACCTGGAAGGCACCGGAAGATATCTCCGGTGATGTTATGCAGCCGGGCTGGGGCTGGTTATCTACAGGCCCATGCCACGGCATTCAGTTGACCAAAGGGGCGCATAAAGGGCGTTTGGTCGTCCCTGCCTGTTTTATTACGGTCAATACCAAGGCCGCAGATAGGACAGAAGCAGCCTTTGTCATGTATTCGGATGATCACGGCAAGCACTGGCAGTCGGGGGCCTACGCGGATCCCGGGACCTTGACGCCCAGTGAGACAACGGTCGTTGAACTATCTGATGGTCGGCTGCTGATGAACAGCAGGTGCACCGGAAAAAACTACCGGATTTCTTCGCTCAGTGCTGATGGCGGTACAACCTGGTCGCCAATGCTGGCTGAGTTTCCACTGGTGGATCCCGTTAACCAGGGTAGTTTATTGGGGATTGAGTTTGGTGGCGTGTATACCGTATTTTTCTCTAACGCAGCCAGTACAAAAAGAATGAATTTGGCCATTACCGCAAGTGATAACGATGGCGAAAACTGGACCCGGCGTTATATCGTTAACCCCGGTCAGGTTGCTTATTCAGATATGGTGCAGGTGGACAATGGAAAAATTGGTATCAGCTATGAGACGGGCACCGTCAATCCTTATGAGAAAATCACTTTTGAATCCTTTGCACTTGATTCCCTTAAAAAATAAGCATAACGAAGAAAATTAAGCATTATGAAAAGATATAGCAACCTTGACCGGTCCGCTTTGGTTTTTACCTTCCTGATTTTTATCATTAGCAGTTTTTTATTCGCAGGTCTGGAAGGATGCAAAAAAGATACGAAGCTTACGGTGCCGTCCGGCGCGCAGCCGCCTACTATAGCGTTAACAGCTGTTCCAACTAAGAAAGCAGCCGGCTGGTATGAAGTAAGAATTGCAGGTACTATAAAAGACGCTGCAGGGCTGAAAACCATTCGTATTAAATGTGATTCCTTTCACCTGGATCAGACGATCAAAGTGAGCATGGACAGCGCAGTCACCTCCTTTATACTTGACCGCACGGTAAAAGCACCGTTAAGTCTGCAAAATACCAGCAGTACAATTGAGGTAACGGTGACCAACAGGTATGACCTTGCGTCGACATTAGAATTAAAGATTAATGATATTGAGGCCCCGTCATTTAAAACGGCCATTAGTGATTATATTATAGAGATAGAAAACAATAAGGCCTTATTGAATATCGATTTTACAGCCCTTGATAACAAAGCACTCCAATCGGTGGTAGTGCAGATTCCGGAATTAAATATCAAAGATTCCTCAGCAGTAAGTGGTACTAGCTATGAATATAAAAAGACGCTTGAATTACCGTTAAAAAAAGGAAGCTTTCCCCTTACAATAACACTTTGGGATAATTCAGGATTATCGGTGACGAAAACGGCGTCTGTCCGTGTCTCAAGAACTGTTCCTTATGTGGGTGATCTGGATCTCTATATTGCACCTGCCCAGACAGGTGGCGATTTCTCGAAATATATTTCTGGCATGCCCGGCGTAATTAAACGTACAGGTGATTATCTATACGAAGCAAAGTATTATGCAGTTAAAGCGGGAACGGAAGTATACTTGTTAGGGCAAAAATCTTTTACAGGTTACCGGTTTGGTCAGGATCCACTCGGTGATCCGGGTGATCTGACCTATGATGATAAAAATTCCTTACCTATTCGTTTACCTGAGAAAGGGTATTACGTTATATCGCTGGATACAAAAACGGAAAAATACACGGTTAAAAAGGAAACGCCACCACCTTCGGAGGCCTGGTCACTTCCGGATAATCCACTGGCTATGGCGGGTTCCTATTTTGACGAGTATCCGGCGGCCAACAGACCGAAGGGAGCGGTCGAATGTGTGCCGGAGGCCGGCAATCCGTTTAGGTATGTGACCAGGGTGAAAATGCATAAGCTGGTCAGCTTTACCCTGACACCAAAAGATCCGGTGAATGACAAATGGTTGTCGCCATTCTGGCGCTATGATCATACATTGGATGGAAAATTAATACAAGGTGGTTCTGGTAAAAATAACTCTTATAGCTTCCCGAATCCGACGGCCGTTTATTGGGTCATCATCACCTTTGATCTGCATTTGCAGACCTGCACAGTAGAAAATGATGGATTGGCTAATTAAGCAAAGAAGGGATATGATATCCGGGCAAACAAAATAAAAAAGGAAAATGAAGCCACTTAAGGGGACAGAAATATATGGTAATTGGGCAACATTATTATTGCCCATTAATGAAGATGACAGTATCGATTTTGACCGATTGGCTCGCGAGATCGATCTACTCATATCTATGCAGGTAAATGGCATTTATTCCAATGGCACAGCTGGAGAATTTTACAACCAGACGGAGCAGGAGTTTGATCAGGTTAATCACCTGTTAGCGGAAAAATGTAATGCAGCCAATATGGCTTTCCAAATTGGCTGCAGCCACATGAGTCCAATTATTTCTCTGCAAAGAGTGCGGCGGGCAGTGGGGATGACACCCAGTGCCATTCAGATTACCCTGCCGAATTGGGCGCCACTGTCCTTCCCGGAAATCACGGATTTTCTGGAAAAGATGATTCAGGCAGCGGCCCCGATTGGGCTGGTCTTATATAATCCGCCACATGCCGGTCAGGTGCTTTCACCGGCAGATTATCTTGCCTTAAAAAAAGCCGGCTTACTGGATCAACTGGTTGGATGTAAAGTCGCAGGTGGAGATGAGCACTGGTATCAGGAGATGACGTCTTTAACAGATGATAAAAGTTTCTCCATTTTTATTCCGGGACATTTCCTGGCAACCGGTTTAAGCAGGGGAGCCAGCGGGGCCTATTCGAATGTCGCCTGCATTCATCCTGGCGTAGCCCAGCGTTGGTATGAACAGACTAAAAAGGATCCCTTTGGCGCACTTGAGCTTGAAAGTCGTATTCAGCAGTTTATGCAAACGGCCATTGTTCCATTTCTGGGCGCCAGTGGTTACTCCAATACGGCTGCTGATAAGCTGCTGGCAGCAGTAGGCGGTTGGTCAGCTATAGGGACCCGGATCAGATGGCCCTACAGAAGTTTCCCCAAGACAGAGGTTGAGA
>DATJDF010000448.1:0-2309 GCA_035497555.1 Arachidicoccus sp.
TAATATTGCCGATTCTTTAATCACCAATTTCCATCTTCCTAAAACCAGTCTTTTAATTATGGCTTGCGCATTTGCCGGTTATGATTTGATGATGGAAGCCTATAAAAAAGCAATTAAGGACAAATATCGCTTTTTCAGTTATGGTGATGCTATGTTAATTTTATAAAAAAGCGCATAAATATTTTTTTAAGAGGCTGTCTCAAAATCAAATTTGAGTCAGCCTCTTTTTCATTTTGGTATCCTGATTAAAAATCTTTGAAGTCCAAAGAGTTGGGCAGAAAGATTTTTTGGGGAACAATTTTGATGGATATTTTAAGTTTGGGTATTCTTAAAGTGCGACCTTAGGCCTTTTAAGCACATTTCTTTCTAAGATTCTGCGCCAGTGCTAATAATCCAAATTCAATTTCTACCTTTTCTTTTCCACGAAGCATAAATCTTTTAAAGTGATGGTTGTATTTGATGTTTCCAAACACGGGCTCTACGTCCACCGGCCGCTGTTTGCGATGTCTTATTCCTTCATCGCTATTTAATTTTTCTTTCGCTATCTGTTTATAATAATTTAGCTGGTGGTTGATTTCTATCGTTCTATTGGTGTTTGATTTGTGACACCTGGTACGAAGCGGACAACCTTCACAGTTGGTGGCCTGGTACTTTTTAATGCTTTGCTCAAAGCCTGTGGATGTTTTCTTTTTGAAAGTTCCAACACAGTTCATTTGCTGACCCATCGGGCAGTAGTAGCAATCTTTTTCTTTATTGTAATGCAAGGTTTCAACAGCAAACGGATGCTTAGAATTATGGTTTTCTGATTGCTGTTTGTCGAAGTAATTATATTTTACAAAGCCTTCAATATTTTTATCTTCCAGATGCTGGTAATTTTCTTCTGATCCATATCCGGCATCGGCTGTAATGCAAGCGGGCTTTTGGTTGTAATCCTGTTCATATTGCTCTAAATGCTTTGGAAGCGTTGTAGTGTCTGTTGGATTGGAGTGTAACGTATAGTTTACGATAAATTGTTTGGAAGTAGAAATCTGCACATTATAACCGGGCTTTAGCTGCCCGTTTTTCATGTGGTCTTCTTTCATGCGCATGAAGGTAGCATCCGTATCTGTTTTGCTGTAGCTGTTGCGGCCATCTAATATTTTTTCCTGCGCCTCATATTTATCAAGGTTTTGCGACCAGTTCTTTTTAGCATAATTTAATTTCTGTTTTACCTTTTTGTCAATGGGTTTGTCAGCCAGGGCAGCATCTATTTTTTCAATGGTTTCTTCTACCTTCTTTCTGTCAATGGCAGTAAAATCAGGTGGTTCCGGATTATCCATTTCTTCGGCAGCCACACTTTGGGCGTATTGCCAGAGCGCATCGAGTTGCTTTTTCATTTTCTCTTTATTGGTCCTGATGCTGTTGCCCCAAACGAAAGTGTATTTGTTGGCATTGGCTTCTAACTTGGTTCCATCTACATATAATTCTTTTAAACTTAGCAATCCTTCCCGGGCAAGGAGTTCTACCACCTGCACAAATATTTTTCTTAATACCTCTTTAAGCCGCTTTCCCCTGAAACGGTTGATGGTATTGTGATCGGGCTTGTTCATTGCCGCCAGCCACATAAAATTGATGTTTTCTTTGGTGGCCGTTTCTATCTTGCGGCTGCTGTAAATATTAGTTACATAAGCATATACCAATACCTTCAATAACATCTTTGGATGATAGCTTGAACTGCCGCCACCTTCATATTTTTGAAGTAAAGGCGTAAGATTAATTTTATCAATGACATCACTTACAATGCGCACCGGGTGGTCTTTTGCAATCAGCTCATCGAGTGATGGAGGCAATAGCATTGCCTGGTTGGGAACATAGCTCTTAAAGGCTACTGATAATTTTTTTGCCATACCAATAAGACAAAAAAGACTGACTGTTTGTTGCTTTATTTTCTACTTAACTTATACAGTAATATTGTGCATAAACCCGCACTCTTTTCTGAAAATAAAAAAAGGCTGCCTACTTTCTTTTGAGACAGCCTCTTTTTTATTATTTTAAAATGAGTTTAATCATTTTCCACCCTCTTCGTTTGCATGATATGCACCCCATACAAACCAATATGGATCAAAGCAAAAAGTATGGAAATAATCAATAAGGTTTTATCTTCTCCATAGCCTACATTTAGCTGGTGCAGCCATCCTGCAATGCCCAGCAGCACTGCCATTCCCATGCCTGTGTATCTTGCCATTTTCATTCCTTTCCTATTATCGGTGCCATCGCCAAGGTGGCTGTTTTTTACACCATAAACCAGGTAAATGTCAAGGCCTATCAGC
>DATJDF010000449.1:0-7378 GCA_035497555.1 Arachidicoccus sp.
AAGTCATTAAAGCTGGCTCGAAAAGCACTGATATACAAGTAGATATATCGTCAACCGTATCGATAGTAAACTTTTACAAACAGATTGGGCAATTTGACGCCCTGATTTGTGCTGCCGGGAACGCGCAGTTCGGGCCTATAGCCACTATGAAGGAAGCTGATTTCAGAATTGGCGTTAACAGCAAATTAATGGGCCAGGTCAATCTGGTATTGATTGGCCAAAATTACATAAATCCGAAAGGGTCTTTTACTTTAACATCAGGTACATTAGCTGAAGACCCGATTGTAATGGGCGCAAACATCAGTACGATGAATGGAGCGATCAACGGATTTGTAAAGGGTGCAGCAATAGACTTGGAGAACGGTGTACGTATAAATGCGGTCAGTCCTGATTTAGCTGAAGAATCTACGGCCTATTTTTCCTATTTCCCGGGACACGTTCCTGTTACCATGAGCCGAATTACTCAGGCTTATGTCAAAAGTGTGCTGGGCAGACAAACAGGTCAGATCTATAAAGTGTTATAACAGACGTACAAAAATTAAAAGTGTTGTGTTTAATAAATGAACGTAACAAACAAGTAAAATAAAAATCATGAAAATACTCATTTTAGGGGCCACCGGCAGAACCGGGCGCCTTATTGTTGAAGAGGCTATAATGCAAGGCTATGACTTAAACCTCTTGGTTCGAGATAAAAACAAAATATCTTTCAATTCAAAATCAATTAACGTATATCAGGGAACACCTGCCAGTCGAACAGATATAGCAGCTGCAATGCAAGGGTGCGATCTAATAATAAGTGCTTTAAGTATCGCCAGAGCCTCAGATGCACCCTGGTCTAAAGTAATAACACCAGAAGATTTCATTTCTGAAAGCATCAAAAATGTGATTGCCGAAGCTGGTCAACAAAATCTAAAACGATTCATTACAATCTCCGCGTGGGGTGTTGGGGAAACGAAAAAGGAGATTCCATTTTGGCTCAAATGGTTAATTAATCATACCAACCTCCGCCCTATCTATTTAGAACACGAATCACAGGAAAAACTATTAGCAAATTCAGACTTAAACTGGACGGCTGTACGGCCTGTTGCTTTAAATGATTCCAAAAAGATAAAAACATTAAAGGTGAGTTTTAATAACCTCCCTAAACCTAGTTTATATATCAGCAGGAAAAGCGTAGCTAAATTCATTGTTGATATAGTAAAATCCAATAAGTACAATATGAAAAGCCCAACAATTTCCGAAAATTAATATAAATGAAAGTCGCAAAACCGCTGCTATTGGCGTTTTCCCTTGGCCGGTTTTGCCATCTCAGTCGTTAACAGCTATAAATCAATTTTTGGGAAGAACAGCATTCCAACACGAGGTAACTTACAACGTTTCTCTCCCCAATTCTCTATTTTAGATCAAATTAGTTTTTAATCATTAAATTTTTAAAAATACAAACACTGTTTCAAATCGAACTCATCTCCAATATTTTCGGGATAACGCTTATGGCAGACACTACCCTAGTTGAGTATATGCCTATAAGACACTTCTGGAAACTATAACATTTTCAAATTACACTTTTCAATAACTTTCTTGTTAAATCGTCCTGCTACGACTTTGTTTTATCTAAAATATCAATATCAAATTTTTTAATTAAATACCCGCTTCATGTAACTTAATTTCAAAGTAACAAACATCGGCATTTTGGTAATGTGCGGGAAGATTCAAAGTGTTATTCAGTTTTTTGATACCCAAAAAACTGAATCCACAGTTTTTGTAGTGTTGGATCAATTTTTGGTTCTCACCACAGGTGTCCATCCGGATATATTTTTTATCCTGTGCAAACCCTTTTGCCCAATCAACGATTATCCTCACATAATTGTTACCTCTAAAATCCGGGTTTGTCGCTATTCTATGGATATAGATAGAAGATATTCCATCGTCATCCTTCCAAATTTCCGGGTCGTAGTACGTAATTGCCCAAACGCAGGCAATCTCGTCATCAATCATTAACTTGAACTGCCTATTTTCAGCAACTTCCGCATCAATCAGTGTTTTATCAAATTCTGGCCATTGGTTTTTGGGAAACTTTTCTTTTTGAAACGCGGTGGCCAACTTATAAAGTCTAAAAATTTCAGGTATGTCTTTTTCAGTGCTATTTAATATTTTCATTATTTGCTGATATTATATCTCATTTCCAATTACGGCATTGAATAATGCTTTAATAAAACCCCCAAATTTACGCTTTTACAAAGTTACAATGAACCGAGTAAGAAAACAATAACAAATATAAAAAAGTATCAAAGCCATTACCAAACACAAAAAACAACGAGAACTTTTGCAAGTAAATAAACTTTTCACCTGTTTCTTATTCAGCTTAATGAAATAGAGCTAATACCTAAATCTAATGCAACACTATATTGCAGATTACGCAAGATATTAAAGGGTTGTTCGTCAGTAAGCGCTTTGAAAGGTTGTTAAGGTTTATTTTAAGATAAAAACAAAAATGAATTAGATTTCAATAAGTGATTGAATAAAGGTTCAGACAGCTCGTCTTTGATTTCCCGGCACTTTTATTTTGTTATGTAATTTCTTAAAATCCATCCATAATTTTTAACTTTATGCCATGAATCAAGAGTAATTACAATTGCATTACTTACCGAAACATTTTCCTCTGATTTAAAATTATATGCCGTGCTGTTACCCGCTATATTCTTGGGGATTGAAGTAATACTTACAAATACAATCCGTTTTAATTTTTGCCAAAAAAACAATTGTCATAAATATGTATAATATCAGTCGAATCTTATCTGGATGACTATACCTAATTAGACAAGTATATAGGCACGGATACATACTCAAAAAGCATTTAAATACAATTGTTTTTTTAAAAAATCGTTTACACCATAAATCTTTCCTACAGTCTTCTTAATCCTTCAATCCATATAGTGCTGCATTCCAAATGACTTAAAGTGATTCTTTTTTAATGAACTATCAGAACCCATAATAAAAGGAAGGGATGCGTATCTTCATTCTGTCCGTAACGATATAATTGGATTTATTCTTGCAGCCTTTATTGCCTGGAAGCTGACAGTAAGAAGCGTCAAAAAGATAGACAATCCTCCTCCTACTGCAAATATCCACCAACTGAAATGAATATGATAAGAATAATTCTGTAGCCAATTATTCATCGAGATCCATGCAATTGGCATGGCAATTAATGATGCGATCAGCACCAAAAATATAAATTCTCTAGACAGCAATATAAAAAGTGATCCCGGCCTCGCTCCCATTACTTTTCGTATGCCAATCTCCTTCCTTCTCTGCTCAGCAGTAAACATGACAAGACCTAGTAGTCCTAAACACGAAATAAAAATGGCCAGTACAGCAAAAATATTTGATAGACGACCTGCCATTTGTTCACTTTTATATAATTGTTCGTATGCTGCATCGGCAAACGAATAACTGAATGGAAATTCAGGGTTGATCTTTTTCCATGTTGACTCGAGGCCAGTTAAGACATCCCTGGTTTTCCCTGGTTGAGCTCTAATCAGTATCGTTCCATCACCATCAACATCTTTATCTTCCAAGTATAAAATCATCGGCCCAACCGCCGTACGTAGAGAAGTAAAATTAAAATCTCTGACCACTCCTATAATTGTTCCCTTTTCGCCCCACATACTGAATGACTTTCCAATTGGATCTTTATAGCCAATTTCTTTTACAGCCGTCTCGTTCAATATATAGCCTACTGAATCAGTGGCGAAGCCCCTCCTAAAATCATGTCCGAGTAAAAAATCTATTTTCATGGTATTCGCAAACTCATATCCCACACCTACATCCGAAAATATAGGCCTGATATTTGGGCTCTTCATTTCCCAGTCGATTCCCGAAGTACTGCTTCTAATATCGGTAGGTGTCGGACTAGAAATCCGGGAAATTGATTCAATGCTAGGCATCTTTGACACCTCTTGCTTGAAAAGTTTATACCGCTGCCGAAGCGCTCCTTTCTGTTGAATATAAATGAGGTTATTTCGATTGTAACCCAAATTCTTAGTCTGAATATAATTCACTTGGCGTGAGACAACAATTGCGGCTATGATTAAAATAATGGACAATACAAATTGAAGCACAACCAAACTTCTGCGAAACATGATGGACCCTCTTCCCGTTTTTACGCTGCCTTTTAAAACTTTAATTGGATTAAACGATGAAAGGAACAAGGCAGGATATACCCCGGATATTAATCCAGTAAATATGGTTATTGTGACCAAACTTAGCCAAAACGAACGATCGTAAATCGGGAAATTGATATTCTTTTGTGTAATTTGATTGAATACTGGAAGCAAAAAATTGACTAATCCAATTGCTATAATCATCGAGATAAATGCCAATACCAATGCTTCTCCAAGAAATTGGAGAATAAGAGATAGCCTGTAAGCCCCTACAATTTTTCTGACACCGACTTCCTTAGCACGCTTAGCAGACCTGGCTGTTGTAAGGTTCATGAAATTTATACATGCGATAAGTAAGATGAAAAAAGCCACAAGGCTAAATAGTCTGACATACGCTATTCTTCCACCTTCAGGGTTGCCGTTGCCATCGAATTGTGAATACAGATACATTTCATCAAAACGTTGGAGACCTAACTCCTCCTTGTAATGTTTATCGAAATCTGCGTATTTGTCTAAAAAGTTGCGAACTTCCCCTTTAAACGTTTCTGGGTTGGTTTCTTTTTTCAACATGACAAAAGTACTTACTCCTGTATTACTCCAGCTTTGCATGTTTTTAAACTTTCCTAGAAAGACTTTCCAATTTATCAAATACTCAAATTTCATATTAGGCGGCGCATTTTTTGGGATTTCAAATACTGATGATACGCGCAAATCTATTGTATCATTAAAACGAATCGTTTTGCTGATAGCATTCTCCGCACTGCCATAAAATTGCATCGCCATTGATTTAGAGATAGCGATATCTACCGGACCACTTAATGCTGAAGAAGCAGAACCATTAATTAAATGGTAATTGAATATTTTAAAAAAATCTTCATCAGCAAAGGCACCCGATTTTTCAATGATTTTATCGCCAACTCTAAACGTGTTATTCGGTAAATAATCAGAAAAACCACTCGCGAATTGCACCTGGGGCAAGACTTTTTTCATTTCCGCTGCCAATATACCTGGCGTATTAGGCTGCGTTTTAATAGTTCCTCCTGTAAATTGACGTTCATATACCTTAAAAATTTCCGCAGAATCCTGGTTGAACTTGCCAATATTCTGTTCATCCTTTACCCATAGAAATATAAAGAGACTGAATGTAAGGCCCAGTGCCAGTCCCAATACATTGATTAAAGAAAAGATTTTATTTCTGAAAAGATTACGCCATGCGGTTTTAAAATAATTTTTAATCATAGGAATACTAACGGGTTTATTTTAAAGTACTTATAGTGGTCTATCCATTAAGCCTTTCAAGACCCAATAATATTGCCAGATAATTATCTATTGATTCACAAATAGTTACAATTATGGACGTTTTAAAGTGTTCGGTATCGATACACTAATTGTTCGCTTTTGGGTCAAGCCCGAGGGCCTTAGATTCAAAAATGCTATCTTATTGAAAACAAGTCAGTTAATCCAATTTCATTAATAATCGAATCTAAAAAGACAAATAAACTTGTCTTTTTGATTAGGAAGCTTTACTTTTAATATTAATACCAACAAATCTTATAAATATGAAACCAGCCATAAAATATATCAGCATATTTTTAATCTTGTTTGGCATCATTGCCCTGTATACAACTAAATCTTCCGACGCCGAACTACCTTTGTTGATAGGTTTATTTACCTTGTTTATTTCCAGGGAAAAACGAGAAGATGAACGCTCTGTTGCCGTAAAAGCGTCCTCCGCTCTATATGCATTGATCATTGCTTATTCACTTAAACTCATTATTAGCAACCTTTATCAACATCAGGTAATCCCATTTGATTTAAGCTCAATAAATTATTTTTTGATTGTCGTATTTAGCCTGGCAAATATTATCCGTTTTTCAAAACTGTATTTTTTTATGGCGTAAACCAAGTCTAATGAAGAACACCATAAAAGCCGAACGTGCTAAATATAATCTTACCCAGGCCGCATTGGCAGACAAGGTAAACGTATCCAGACAAACCATTAATTCAATCGAGATAGGAAAGTTCATTCCTTCTGCTCTTTTGGCATTAAAAATAGCAACTATTTTAAAAGTTCAAATTGAAGATATTATTACATTAGAAGAAAAGGATTGGCATTAACCAGACCCCTCGCTAGTGGGCTTCAAAATGGTAAAACTTTAAAAAAGAACAAGTCTGCCATAAGTTATTCCGTTTTCAAACTTTTTATAGGATTAGCCCTTGCGCTTTTATTCGTTTGGATATAAATAGTGATAAAGGCGAACAGTAGAATCATCAGGTCAGGAACGAGAAAAAGCTGGAAAGTAAGCGGTATTTTGTATAATATGCTTTGTAGAAATTTCTTCGCGGCCAACCACGCTAATGGTGCAGAAATAATCAGTGATAATAAGACTAATCCAAGGAAGTCTGAAGTCAAAAGGCGTACAATGCTTTTAACTGACGCTCCGTACACTTTACGAATTCCAATTTCTTTCTTTCGCTTCTCCGACGACAGAACAGAAAGACCAAACAATCCAATCAAAGAAATGAATATGGTAAGTATCGCCCCCAATAATACTATTTGCCGCCATTTTTCAATGTCACTATACTGCATTCTGTTCTCGTCATTTTTAAATTTGTAGGAATACGGCGTAAGGGGGAAAAGTTCATTAAAAGTTTTCTGGATGAACTTCAGGCTCTCACTTTCAGTATTTGGCTTAATCTTAATATAAAAATCACCCAGAAGATTACCATTATCCATTGTAAAGAGTTGCGCACCGATAGGCTCATTCATAGATGCATAATGGTAGTCTTTCACAACTCCAACCACGTGAAAGACCTTATTGTCCCTGTCTCTTGCTATAAAATTGACAGCCTGTCCAATCGGGTTATCCCAACCTGCTTCCTTTACAAAAGCCTGGTTTACAATTACAGAATTATTAGAGTCAGAAGGGAAATTAGGTGAAAAACCTCTTCCTTGTATCAGGGGGATTTTAAGTTCGGATAGAAATCTTTCATCTACCGTTTCATATCTAAATTGAATTATCGAATCATTACTAATCTTTGCGGTCGTATTGTTATTTCCTGCATTTTTGGCGGCGACATTTGCAATGTTAGGATTTTGTAATAATATCCTTTTAACAACCGATGCCTTGCTATGCGTTGCGGTTTGGTTAACCACAACGATATTGCTATCATCATACCCCAGATCTGCATGGGTCAGGAAATTAAATTGTTTAAAC
>DATJDF010000450.1:0-8993 GCA_035497555.1 Arachidicoccus sp.
AGGGGTGGCACCAAATTACATCGAAAATGGGATTTCAAACTAAGAACCTATGCAATCGATACCGGAATCCAGGAGTCCACAAGACTATTGAGCCTAGAAATCTCGCTGTTCCAAATCCGTAAATACCACTAAGATGCCTCAACTCCAAACTTGAAGCGCCCTGCAATCAACCTGGATAATTTTCAAGTGCATCCTCGGGATCCAGTGTTGTTGTTAGCGTGTACCTCAATTCATTTCTATATTGTAATGGCGTTTTGCCCATCATCTCCTTAAACTTCTTAGTAAAGTGGCTATAGTTATTAAAACCGCATTCATAACAAATATCTCCAATGCCCAGTCGGCTTTCATGAAGGAGCTTCGCGGCATGGATTAACCGGTATTCATTTAAGAATTGAACAAATGTTTTACTAGTAATCTTCTTGAAGTATTTACAGAAAGAAGATGCGGTCATAAAAACGAGTCCTGCAATTTCCTGCAAACTGATTTCTTCATTAAAGTTCTCTTTGACATAGTTAAAAATCATTTTGATTTTATCCTGATCTTCTGCCTTCGCCTCCAACAAAAAGCCATTGGCATTCAAAACGGTGTAATTTGTTGAATGGGCCATTTTGGTTAAAGCCAGTAATAATTGTAAGAGCTTTGCGGCACCTGTCAATTCTTCCATTGATTCCAGGATTGCACCAATCTCTCTTTTTTCGTCTCCGTGAAATATAATCCCGTTTTTTGCTTGTTCAAATAATCTTTGAACTGCTTTCATTTCCGGGATATTGAAAAATGGCGCCCCAAATGCCTCTAATTTCCATTGAATAAGGGTCTCCCGCTGTTGATTTGCCAATACTCTCGTAAAACCGCAATGGGGTAGATTTGAACCAATTAATATTAAATCCCCATTCCTGTAATGAGAAAGATGACTCCCAATCTGTCTTTTTCCTGCCCCGGCGTTAACGTATACCAATTCCATTTCGGGATGATAATGCCAGGAAGCCTCATTGGGATTGGGATGCACCGCATCATAGCGTCTGTAAAAAAAAGAATATCCAAAGGAAGGTTCAATCAGTTCAAACTGAGGTTTAAAGGTCGATTTCATAATTTCAAGTTAAAAACCTAACGGCTATATGTTCAATATTATTTTATTGTTAAGCAAAACTAACGCTTATTGAACAAAATACCATAGTTTTTGGACTAAAATCATGTTATCTTTCGATTTACACCACTCTACCTTTGCAGTAACAATTGAAACAAACAATCTCTAGAAACCAACTAAAAAATAAATAATGAAAAAGTTCCTCAATTATGCACTGTCTGCGCTTGCTTTTACGCTCGCAGTTTCTTTCGCAAAGGCTAACGCAATTGGTGGCAATATTAATGTCATCAACAATGGTATTGTTAAAGTTGAAGTAAGCAACAACATCACTGCACATTCTATCTCTATTTCTGATGCCAACGGCAATCAGTTATATGAATTGGACGGATTGAAAGCTGGTGCCTTCAAAAACCTGGATTTCTCTTTTGTACCAGATGGCCGTTATTTCATCAAGATTGAAAATGAAAAAACCATCGAAACAACACAGGTTGACAAATCAAACGGTGAAATCTCCATTACACAAAAACCTGAATTGCTGGTAAAGCCAATTTTCAGAAGATCAGGTGATCGTTTAAACGTTTATTTTATGAACCCGGATAAATCCGATGTTCAGGTGGATGTTTACAATGAAAACAATGTTTTAGTCAATACTCTTCAGACTAACGATGAAGTTATTGAAAAAGCATTTGATTTTTCTAAAAGCCTTCGTGGAAATTACAAAGTTGTATTAGCGCAGCAGAACAACATATTTTCAAGTGATTTTGATTACTAATTAAGAGAATAGAAATATTCAAATCCTTAAACAACCGAATAGCGAGGCCCTGGTACTTAGTTCATCTAAGTCCGGGGCCTTTCTCATTTCAACCAGGTCGAACGAAGAAAACAAAACTCCTATATATACAATTGGACATACCTGGTCCCCGTCCTTAACTTAAATCGGATAATTGACCTCTTTTAGAAAATTCATAAAGTTTTCTAAAAGATTTTGTAGTTACGAAACTCTTCGTACATTTGTCTACGAAATCATTCGTATATGCAAGCAAAGAAAAAACCGACCGATAGTGAACTGGAGATTCTCCAGCTCTTTTGGGAAAATGGCCCCAGCACCGTTAGAAGCATTCATGACCAGTTGTGTATTAGAAAAGTGACAGGGTATACCACCACGTTGAAATTAATGCAGATCATGTTTGAAAAAGGCCTGCTCACCCGTGACGAATCAGCAAAAACCCATATTTATACTGCTGCTATTTCCCGGAAAGCCGGCCAACAACAAGCAGTAAACCGATTAATCGATACGATGTTCAAAGGTTCCCCGGCAAAATTAGTCATGCACGCGTTGGGTAATCATCAACCTTCCACTGAAGAAATCGATCAGATTAAAGCTTACCTTAAAGAACTTCAGGACCCAACAGCCAAACATTAATCTCAAATTTATTCACAAGTGAAATTGTTACATTATGTTGATTCTAGAATGGTTATCTACCCCAACATTTAAAGCCTTTGCCTGGAGCCTTCTGCATAATTTTTGGCAGGCTGGTATTATTTACTTGATCACGTTTCTTCTGTTGCACATCAATAAAAATGCACCTGCTAGAATAAAATATAATATTGCCAGCGGCGCTCAGCTTTTGATTGTATTTTGGTTCATTCAAACCTTTATTCATTATCTGTCATTACAATCTGATCTGGCTCCCATCCTTGAAAAAGGCCAGGCGGCCATGTTGTTCAATCCGGCGCATATGCCATTACTTACCGGTTTATATGATACACCTGCCGCCTCAACCTTGACCTCACTTGACCAGATATTTCCATTTTTATTACTCGTCTACCTATTGGGACTATTATTCATGTCTATCCGCTTACTGAATAGTTATCGGTTGACTCGCTTTCTTAGAAAAACCAGTTTGCTAAAAATTGACCCGGCCATCCAACAGCACGTAAACCGCATTGCCGGGAATTTTAAGATTCAGAGGCCTATTCTGATAGGACTATCCCGATATATTAACGTCCCCGTGATGATGGGCTATATGAAGCCAATTATACTATTACCCGTATCCATATTAACGCATCTTTCGGCTGATCAATTGCAGGCTATCCTTACGCATGAAATTGCGCACATCCGGCGGTTAGATTATTTAGTAAATATATTTCAATCCATTATTGAGATGTTTTTCTTTTTCAATCCCTTTGTATGGCTTCTCTCAGGTATTATCCGTGAAGAAAGGGAAAAGGCTTGTGATGAATCTGTCATTAAAGAGGTCGCGCCCTTTTCTTACGCAAGTGCTTTATTAGCACTTGAGAAAGCCAGATCGTCTACGCCTTTAGTCATGGCGGCCATCGGCAAAAAGCAAACTACCCTTTTAAACCGCATAAAATCTTTTACCATGAATCGTCGTCCCCTCATAACGCTCAAACAAAAGACGCTTTCTTTATTACTTATTATTTTAAGCCTGGGCTGCATTGCCTGGTTAAGCCCGAAAGATCAAACAACCGGATCAAACAAAACCGCAAACTCGAATTTAAATGCAAATGTTGAAAAAACGGGAAATAACAATCTGACTCAAAATGTAGCCCTGTCAGACACCATACCCCAACAACATAGCAAATTAAATCGGCAACAAAGAATCTCCAGGGATAAAGAGGAGTCAGCATTAACACCTGAATGGCAGGAAAGCCTGGTACAAATACAGAAGCAAGCCAAGCAAATGGCATTGCAAATACAAAATGATTCGAGCTGGAAAAGACAGGTAAAACAATTGCAACAAAACGCAGAAAAGCTGAATGCCCATTTTAAAAACAATCCCGAATGGGAAAGATCCATGCGGCAGCTCCAAAATAATGCAGAAAAATTCGCATTACAAATAAAGGAAAATCCTGCTTTTAAGGCGCGTATCAAGGCCCTCCAGGACAGTGCCCTTATACTTTCTAAACTAACATCAAAGAATATCAACTGGAATAACCATTTAGATGCACTCGTTAAGCAATCCACAGAAATGGCCGCCAGAATAAAAAACGATCCTGCATGGGCCAGTCAAATTAAGCTCCTGCAAAGTCAAGCCTTGAAGATTCCTAAGGATTTCGAAAATAATCCAGAATGGAAAAAGCAGATCGAAATGATTTCAAAACAGGCCGAACAAATAACTAAAAAGTTTACAGAAAATCCGGATTGGAAACAACATCTTAATCAATTAATGATTCAAACCGAAAAATTAAAATCATTGGTTCCTCCTCCGCCACCACCATCACCAAGTAATCCTGAATAGAAAAAGTGAGCCATAAACTGGCTCACTTTTTTTTATTCATCAAATCAAAATGTTTACTTTCTATGACCGGGTGCAAATTGTCTGGCCGACTGAGTACCATACATTTTTTTTGCTTGTCCCGGGGGAACCTTCCCACTTCTGCCGGCTGACCTTCTAACAACGCAGGAAGTCATAAAAAGTAAGGCAATGATTACTAATATTGCAATTGGATGTTTCATAATATTCATTTGAGTTATTAGAATAACGCAAATTTTAGACCAGTTTAATTAATTCCTCCCCTTTAAGCCCTCAATTCATTGTTTAATTGATAATCCCGATGGGAACGCCGATTTTATCTTCGACATCAATATTTAGATAAGAAGCCATGGCTGAATATTGTCCACCGGTCAAATCGAAGACTTATTACCTCATATACTAAAAATTATCGTCGGACCCAGCACTAACATATTAAGTTCCAAACGGTTATCAAATTCAAAAAAATATATGCACTCCATTTATTACTTCATTTTTTACATAATTGGTTGATGAATTATGACTAACCATATCAACATGGATTTAAGTGTATTTATTGCAAGTGGACTGATTGCATTATTAATTACAATTATTACCATTAGTTACCACGCCATAAAGGCTGCGCTATCGAACCCCGTAAAAAGTCTGAGGACAGATTAATTGTTACTCTATTGTTTGGTTAAACTAAATCCCGGAAAAACTTCCTATTAAATTATTGCCATAGCTATGAATCAGGTTTTGAATATCAAGCAATTTGACTAAATCGGATTATTTTTAAGTCTATCGATTCATCTATCCAGACTTATAGCTAGGTCCATAAAATCATAAATATCAAGAGATTATATGTCTTTTCTCCACTCACTCACCCATCTGCATCAATTCAGGTAAATAAATACTAAATCCATGCAAGCCTTGTCTATCAGTCCTTTCTTTCGAAGACTCTAATGTGATCTGAACGTTAATAGTGTCCATAAATTGGTTGCAGTTCCCGTGAATTCGCTAAAAACTGTGGGGTTTACGTGTTAATGATCGCCTTGTTTCCAAGTATTTGAAGTTCATACCTCCATAATAAATATTCCAGATTTACCCACTTCATGGGTAAATTTTACCCATGAAGTGGGTAAATCTGGAATATTTATTATACCTTTGTGATATGTATGAAAGATTTATAAGTCCTTTCATTAAGGATGCGCTTGACGATACCCCTGTAATATTGATATCCGGTGCAAGACAGACGGGCAAGAGTACACTCTGCAAGCAACTGATTGAAAAAGAAGTATTCATGGGAAAATCGGTAACATTGGATGACCCGACCACCCTCGCAGCTGTACAAACCGATCCTTTAGGATTTCTTTTGAGTCAAGACAAACACCTTATAATAGACGAGGTACAAAGAGCCCCGGAAATATTTTTAAGTATTAAAAAACTTGTGGATGAAGACAGAGAAAACCGAAGATTTATTCTGACGGGATCCAGCGAAGTATTGACACTCCCGGCTATGTCAGACTCTTTAGCCGGAAGAATTGAAATGCATCATTTATGGCCCTTATCGCAAGAAGAGATTAATGGGAAAAAATCAGGTTTTTTAGATATCCTGTTGTCCCCGGACGGTAGGTACCCAGATAAAGATTGCTCTTGGGAACAGCTGGTGCGAAATATGATCATCGGTGGCTATCCGGAAGTTCTTAAAAGAGATACGGAAATCAGAAGGGATAAATGGTTTGCTTCATACATTACAGCGATTCTGCAAAAAGACATCAAAGATTTATCCAATATTGAAGGACTTACACAACTGCCCAATATTCTTCAGTTACTGGCCATCAGAGCAGGAAGCACAATTAACTTTTCGGACATTGCGCGGCTATCCGGGATTAAGAACACGACATTGCAGCGATATATCGCCCTGTTGGAACAGGTTTTTTTAATCAATAAGATTCCTGCCTGGACACCAAATGCAGAAGGCAAATATGTCAAATCTCCCAAAATTTATATAAATGACTCAGGCCTTTTATGCTACTTGAAAGGAGAAGGACAGCACCTATTAGAAGATAGGACAACAGCAGGGTTAATTTTAGAAAACTTTGTTTCCATGGAGATCGTTAAACAGATTACCTGGTCAGCGCACTATTTAAAACCCTACCATTTCAGCACTCATAAAGGAGCGGAAGTAGATATCGTCCTGGAAGATAAATATCGAAATCTGTATGCGATTGAAGTCAAATCAAAAGCCTCTGTAAACGAAAGGGACTTTAGGGGGCTAAAACAATTTGCCGCCTTAACCGGTACCAGATTCAAAAAAGGAATATTACTCTATACCGGAAACTTGACGATAGGTGGTTTTGGAGGCAGCAACCTCCAGGCCGTACCAATTTCATCCTTATGGTAGACCGTTATTGCCACATGGACCGTTAAATGGCTCATGCCTCTTAAACAGATGGCAGAAAACCAATTGCCGATAGTCTGTAAATCCATGAAAATACTACTTGGGTAATTTTGATAATATAAACCCTAATTCCCCTTATTCGCCTACTTTAAAGAGGGTCGTGTATATTCCGATGATGCATCGGTATATACAATTTCTATATATCGGCATTTTTTTGATATTTTGCCAATATATAGATATTGAATTATAAATTCATATGAAGCGCCAAAGCCCAAAATGACATTGATTATCAGAATCAAATTGCTATTTTCCGGTAATTTCGCTAATTATTGCTTTGGTAAACTCCACTCTTTGAATTACTCCCTGAATGCGCTTTGCATCAGTTCCCGTTCCGTTCTAGAAATCCCTATTTGTTCTGCGATTTCTTCCCAGCCATGAACAGCTTCCTCCACTTCCTTGAGAATCTTGCCCATCTGCTTTTCATCCAGCCGGAAATATTCACCCACATTTTTGGCGATTTCAAAATCCAGGGCATTATTATCTGTGTCAATATTTAATGCCAACCCATCTTTATCTATGGAAGGATTAAGATCATATGCAGGGGACAGAACCCAGCCCTCATCCGTCAAGATAAATCCATGGTTCCTTAAATGGTCGTCCGTATTAGAAATGGCAATATTAAAAACAATCCTTCGCCATAATTGATGGAGGTTTTCTTCGATGTTTGCCCCATAGGTACTGATAAATTCAGCAAGGTCGAGGTAACTGGCTGGATTATCACGAATGGTATCCTCACTATTGCCTGTCATCGTCATGGCAGACGCAAAGTGTATGCGCTCTCCATTTTCTCTATCAAAACGTTTGGTAAAAAATGTATGATACTTCCCTGAGATCTTTTGTATTTCCGAGTGAGCCATTGTAACGCGGGATTTCAGCGCCAATTTATAAGCCAGGTACTCCCAAGCACCTTTGTCAATCCTGTCACTTTTGGAAGGAAATTTGGCGATCCACAAATCTTTGTGTTCATCCAGTATATTCGCTTTAGGCCTTGCGCCGCCCAGTGATGACCCCGGTGCGATTAAAATAGCCAGCCATTTTTTCCCCTCAGCACCATCCTCATCTTTCTCCAATTGATCAGCAGCGTGTTGCAATTCACGTATAGAAGACCATGGCGGGGTTAGCATATTGCTATTGTCATCTAAAAATGGGCATGCCGGGTCGATTTTAAAGCGGAGTGCCCCCATACGGATTTCATCATATACACCTAACAGAAAATCTATATCATATAATACAGGGGCTTTTCCCTTTCGCTCTCTTGCCTCCTGTGCAACACGCCTTTTCATAAGAGTCCGCCCCCAAGTGTCAGGTATACTGTCTAAGAAAACACCAAAATTTTCTTTGTCATGAATGTATTGTTGACCAGCAAAAAATTGGATATCAGGATCTAATAACCGCTGTTGTTTTGATTTAAGCCATGTTTTATCATACTCAAAACTAAACGCTTTTCTCCCTTTTGCTAGATGAGCAGAGAGCACCCCAATCAGTTCTGGTTTCAGCATTCCTCTCCAATGCGCATAGACATATATATCGGTTTTATTTGTTGCCATTTTATGATAATAGTTTCAAGTCCTGTAATTTCCTGCCAAATTCATCATCAGCTGCCAATTTCAAAATGTCATTTTGTAATCCTAAAACTCTCAGCACATTAAAATAAGCACCAAAGGACACACTCGCTTCTCCTTTTTCAATCAAATACAAGGTTGATCTGGCAATATCCGCCCGTTCAGCCACCTGAATGGCTGTCAGCTTACGACGTTTACGGGCGAGTTTTATATGTTCTCCCATTTGCCCTAATAACCCGTCATACTTCGGGAAAATGACTTGTTTTTTATATTTCATTTTTAAAAGTGACTGTTATTTCATACAAAAATAGACAAAATGACTGAAATAACAAACATAATTGCCTTTTACCCAGACACTGCCACCTGACACAATTAAAAACCGTCAACCTTGCTTTTTGATTATATGCTGGACTTAGTCAAAATCAAGAAAACTTTCAGCACCATTATTATGCTCGTCTTTTTCTGCAAAACGATTAAAATAGTTGAAAAACAATTACAAATGGTTCTATTTTATGTAAAACAATTAAACGTAAATGCCGTTTCATATCGGCCTTTTTGAGGAAGCCATAACCTTAATCATATACGATTTCCAAATTATTTATCAGGCTAAAATAAGTTTTCCTTGTCGG